>CAYVLI010000365.1:0-3179 GCA_964452105.1 uncultured Nitrospinota bacterium | reverse complement strand
TAGCGCACCTGAATGGGGTTCAGGGGGTCGGAGGTTCAAATCCTCTCGCCCCGACCAATTCTCCTCTCTACTCTTCCCGGTAATGGGAGCAAAGATCGGAATTCTTCCTGCAACCTGCTCCCGCCAAAACAGCGAATAAAAATTGCTGAAGATTGTGTGTGATACCATGTAGTATTAGGTTATATAATAGGCATTCTATGAAGGTCTGACTGCGTTTCTTTCGGAACAGATTCCATGATAATATTGATTACCAATGACGATGGTATAAATGCCGTCGGCCTCAAATATTTACATGAAGCGTTCGAGAAGATGGCCAGGGTTTATGTGTTTGCTCCCGACAGGAACAGAAGCGCGGCCGGGCATTCGCTTACCCTTCATAAACCCTTACGTATAAATAAAATCGCCAGGGACTGGTATCACGTCAGCGGCAGCCCTACGGATTGTGTGCATCTCGCAATCAACAAAATACTCAAGAAAAAGAAGCCAGACCTGCTGATTTCAGGCATAAACGAAGGGGGAAACCTGGGGGATGCTATTACCTATTCTGGTACGGTGAGCGCAGCATTCGAGGGGACTCTGTCAGGAATACCGTCCATCGCCATATCAATAGACGGTATGGGAAAGTTGAGGTACAGCACGGCCGCCGGTTTTGCGGTGAAGCTTGTCCAAATGATAATCGAAAAGGGGATGCCCGAGGACACCCTCCTGAACGTTAATATCCCCAACCTGCCAGCCAGCCAGGTTAAAGGGGTAAAGATAACCAGGATGGGAAAGGGTAAATGGGAGGGTTCCATAATACAGAAAACAGACCCACGGGGGAAGAAATATTACTGGATCGGTGGAAACGCCCGGGGTTGGGAAGAGGAAGACAATTCCGACTTGAATGCGGTGAGGAACGGTTACATTTCGATTTCTCCTTTGCATCTCGACCTGACAAATTATAAGGCTATGGGCGAGTTGTCTCGTTGGGGAATAAGTCCGTGAAAATCTACGACGCCGTGATAGCAGGCGCCGGGCCTGCAGGCATTTTCACCGCCCTTGAGCTTACCAGGCAAAATGGAGTTGATGTGCTTCTCCTCGAAAAAGGAGAAGACATAGACAAAAGAAACTCTCTGGGCGTTTCGAACCCGGCTGATAAAGCCGGTGCCCGCCCGCCTGTCGATTTGAGTGGATGGGGTGGAGCAGGGATGTACAGCGACGGGAAGCTCACCTTATCCCCCGAGGTAGGCGGATTCCTCGGCGATTATCTGGTCGAAGGCGAACTTGTCTCGCTCATGGAATATGTGGACAGCGCCTACCTTCGCTTCGGCGCACCGGAAAAGGTGTACGGAGTGGATACCGGTGTGGTGCACGGGCTTCAAGAGCAGGCCGAAAAGTGCGATCTTAAGCTCCTGCCCACCAGAGTCAGGCACATGGGGACAGATCGATGCCCCATCGTGTTACGTAACATAAAAAAATCCCTTGAGGACAGGGTGGACATTCGATTCAAAACTTCCGTGCGTGAAATAATCGTAGAGAAGGGCAGGGCGGCGGGGGTTGTCGATGAGAGGGGAGAAGAATACAAGGCCAAATATGTAGCGCTGGCCCCGGGCAGGCAGGGAGCCGAATGGCTGAGCAGTGTGTCTATGCAATTGGGCCTCAGCACGGAGAGCAATCCCGTGGACATCGGAGTGAGGGTGGAACTTCCAGGAGCGACGTTGAAACATCTCACGGATGCGACCTATGAACCAAAGCTACTCTTCACCTCACGCCACTTCGACGACCGCGTACGCACCTTCTGCATGAACCCTTATGGAGAGGTAATACGGGAATCCTACGACGGCATATACACCGTCAACGGACACAGCCTGGAGAACGGCAACAAACCCAACACAAATTTTGCTATCCTGGTCAGCACTGCATTCACCGAGCCATTCCATGAGCCCATCTCCTACGGAAAATATATCGCCAGACTGGCCAACTTCCTTGGGGGTGGAGTAATAGTTCAGCGTCTGGGAGACCTTATAAAAGGGCGCCGCTCCACGGATGCGAGAATTTCCAGAGGCATCGTGAAACCTACCCTGCTGGAAGCGACCCCAGGCGATCTGAGTTTCGTGCTCCCTTACAGATATCTTACAGATATCCTGGAAATGCTCCAGGCGATGGATAACCTGGCGCCGGGCGTATATTCGCGGCATACGATCATTTACGGAGTGGAAGTAAAGTTCTATTCGATGAAACTGAAACTGACTCCCTCCATGGAGACCCAGGTTCAGAACCTGTTCGCCATCGGAGACGGGGCGGGGGTAAGCAGAGGCCTGATGCAGTCGTCAGTCTCAGGGGTTCTTGCGGGAAGGGAGATATCCCGAAGGTTAGGCTGTGAAACCTCTACCGGGAAAGGATTCGATCCTCCTTGATCGAAGATGGACTATTACCATTTGAAAGCGGAAAGGGTGGTAGAAGAGCAGCTCGTGAGGCGAGGCATCAGCGACCAGCGGGTGCTTAACGCCTTCAGGGCTGTACCCAGACATAGGTTCGTGGACCCCTCTCTGGCAGATAGAGCATACGGAGACCACCCTCTTCCCATTGGTGAGAACCAGACTATTTCCCAGCCTTACATAGTGGCTTTGATGCTGGAAACCCTTGAACTCGAAGGCAGGGAAAAGGTGCTCGAAATCGGGACCGGCTCAGGCTACGAGACCGCGCTGCTGTGCCGCCTGGCCGACAGGGTTTACAGCATAGAACGTATAGAATCTCTGGCAGAAAAGGCTGTGCTGCTGTTGAACGAAATGGGATACAATAATGCTTTGATTAAAGTGGGAGATGGAACCCTTGGCTGGGAAGAGAAAGGCCCTTTCGACGCCATCGTGGTCTCAGCCGGCACTCCCGAAATACCCACACCGCTTATTGAACAATTATCCGACGGGGGCAGACTGCTGGCGCCCGTGGGCGGTCAGGAGTCGCAGATTCTCAAAAAAATTATCCGAAGAGGAAATAATCTGGAGAGGCATAGCCTTTCCGGCTGTATATTCGTCAAGTTGGTGGGGGACTACGGCTGGAAAGAATAAGCCAGATAGAGTATAATTTCTTATCTTACATAGATGCGGCGAGTATGGTGGGTCGGGGCGTGGCGCAGCCTGGTTAGCGCGCTTGCTTCGGGAGCAAGAAGTCGGAGGTTCAAATCCTCTCGCCCCGACCAT
>CAYVLI010000364.1:0-3198 GCA_964452105.1 uncultured Nitrospinota bacterium | reverse complement strand
CCGACTGCTGAGCGTTCTGCAGGCAGGCGTTAAAGTGGCCATGCTCCATCGCAAGACGCGCAACGGCAAGGTTTTCCTCCGCATAAGAAATCCAGCCTCGCGTCTCATCTTTCATAGATTACTTCCCCCGCTTCTATTTCCCGTAAAAAAGCGCTTTCTTTCGGAGAGGGGCGTACAGGGAATACGTCCAGAGCGATTTTCCGGGCGACGGGCTCAAGCATACGGCGGTATTTCATGGCAAGGGGAAAGTAATTTTCAGAGCTGTTCTGAAAGACGGCAATATCCATGTCTTGAGGGTCATCAGAATGTAAGAACGAGCCGAAGATTACAACCCGCTTAATCTCCGGCTCCCCGGAAAGACATCTGGCCACTTCTTTCTTTAAGACATCCTTCTCGGCAACTGATACTTTCATTGGCTAAACGTCCTCCACATCGAACATGAGCCGCGCGAAATTTTACCATATCGGGCGTAACTTTTAACCGCAGAGGGCGCAGAGGTTCGCTGAGTTACTCTCTGCGGTTAAAATCGTACACGCCAAATATGAGCCTCTGGTAATCTCCATGAGGCGGACTTTACGTGTTACATCCTAAACGCGGAGCAGAAATGCTATCTCCGGGGGGGATTCTCAGATGCATCGGTAGTTAAGCGCCGAACTCCAGGGCCGCCTCCAGCATGGCGCATACGTTTTCGGGGGGCACCTCTTTCTGGATGTTGTGCACTGCCGCGCAGATGTATCCGGCGGGGCCGAAGTCTTCCATCCGCTGTTTCACCTCTTCCCTGACTTCAGCAGGAGAGCCGAAAGGCATGACCTTATGTGTATCTATGCCGCCCCAGAAACACATCTTGTCGCCGAACTCACGCTTCAGCTTGCTCGATTCCATGTCCCTGGCGGAAACCTGCACAGGGTTCAGGGCGTCTACCCCCATATCGATGAAGTCTCCGATGAAGGCATGGACCGAGCCGCAGGAATGCACCATTATTTTGGCTTTGCTGTGGCTTTTCATGAAATCGAAGAGGCGTTTTTGCCGCGGTTTGATCATCTTTCTGTAAAGGTTGGGAGATATCAGGGGGCCTATCTGCCCGCCAAAGTCATCGGCTATGTAAAGTATGTCGATGTTATCTCCCGCCTCTTTTAGTATCCTCTTGCCCATTTCAAGCTGTATGTCCAGCCCGATGTCCATGAGGGCTCCTGCGAATTCCTGATTCACCAGCAGGTCCTGAAACCAGGTTCCGAACCCTCTCATGAACTGCCCCAGGGATACCACACGCCCCGGAAAGTAGAGGACTATGGCGCAGTCCGACTCGCGGTGCAATTTTTCGGCGGCTTCCCTGATACCCTCCACTCGTTTGGAGTCTGTGGGGTCCGGCCAGTTGAATTTCTTCAGGTCTTCGATGGAAGGCGGGTCGGACTTAAAGGTCGGTTCGCTTACGTAATAGTGCCCGTCATCGGGGCGGCTGATGGTGAAACCCCACTCGGTGGTCAAGCTGTCTTCGCCCTTTTCTCCGGTAAGCGCGCCCCTGAAGTTGACTGCTCCCGGAGCCAGCATGCGCAGGTCAACCTGGAAACGCTCAAGTATGCTCTCATGGGGAAGTACAACGGAGGAGAGCCTGTCCACCACCAGGGTCTCGGCCTCGATACCGAGGTGATTCTTCAAACGTTCGTAGGCGGGGGCGGTGAGAGAGGTGACGTGGGTGCTGCCCAGGTCTATAGGGGCCCGGTCGGGCTCTTTCAGCTCTATGGTTCTTAACACTCTCTCGCGGGAGGTCATGGCAGCCATTGCATACCTCCTTGTTTATGGAAGGCCAACTTCAAGAGACCAGGGCAAGCACTTTCTTGACGCCGGTGCTGGCGTCAATCGCGTAAGCGTCCGCCCCTATTTCATCTGTGAACTCCTGGGTAACTGGAGCTCCCCCAATAATCACTTTCACTTTGTCCCTCAGGTTTGCCTCCTGCAGGGCTACTATGGTTTCTCGCATGTGGATCATGGTGGTGGTCAGCAGGGCCGACATACCCAGAACACACGAGGGATGCTTGCGCACCTCTTCCACGAATTTTTCGGGGGCGACATCAGCGCCGAGGTTCACCACCTTAAATCCTGCGCCCTCCAGCATCATGGAAGCGACGTTTTTGCCTATGTCATGCAGGTCGCCCTTCACCGTCCCTATGACAACCGTGCCCTTGCTGCCGGATTCGTCCTCCGTCAGGTGGGGTTTGATAATATCCAGCCCCGAATACATGGCCCTGGCTGCCACCAGGAGCTCAGGCAGATAGAATTCATTGCATTCGAACTTTTCGCCCACAACTTCCATGCCCTTGACAAGGCCTTCGTCAAGAACGTCCTTCGCTGTAACCCCCTGCGCCAGAGCCTGCTCGGCAAGCTCCTTCACCTTATTGGCTTTCCCGTTAACCAGGCTATCGGACAACTCCTTGAGAATCGCTTCAGCCATTTTACCTTTCCCCCGTCATTAATGGGACATGTCACTTCTAATTTAAGCGACTTCGAAGAAAGAATCACACCGCGCATCCGCCTGCATGCTGCTTCATACTAAACCATGGTCTGAAATAGTTCAACAACAGATTTAGCAGAAATCGAGCTTTCCTAATGGAGCAGGGGGCGCACGGCCGTGTGCCCCTACAGCACAGGATTTTAGGGATACTACAAACAGAAAGCGAGAAGTTGTTTTCCAAGAGGTCCGAGGGAACCCTTTTGCAAAAGGGTTCCCATAAATTTTTGTTGGTGGGTCTATTTTATTGCGCCTTCGGAGCGGAGGCGTTCTATATCTTCTTTGGGGTAGCCAAGGCCGGTGAGGACTTCGTCGGTGTGCTCGCCCAGGGCGGGAGCGAAGGAGCGGATGGCGCCCGGAGTCTCGGAGAGCTTCATAGGGATGCCTACCTGCTTCACCTTGCCTTCGGTGGGGTGATCGATCTCCACTATCATCTGGCGGTGCTTGATCTGGGGGTCGTTCTCCAGTTCCTCATAATCGTAGATTTTGCCAACGCAGATGTCCGTCTGGCTGAGAATTTCGAACCACTCATCCCTGGTCTTGGTTATGAAGATATCTGCGAATGCTTTTTTTATCTCCGGATATTTCTCCTTGGTGAACTCGTTAGGCATGTATTGCTCGCAGCCCAACGCCTTGCACAGGTTGGCGTAGAACCAGGGCTCGATGGAGCCGATGCTGATATATTTTCCGTC
>CAYVLI010000363.1:0-3203 GCA_964452105.1 uncultured Nitrospinota bacterium | reverse complement strand
ATAAAGGCTGGGACAAGAAGACCTCCCTGCAGACCAGAGAAAAGCTGGAGGAACTTGGCCTGCACGAAGTAGCACAAGTCCTCCAGAAAGAGAACACACTGGCAACCTGATAACGCGGGATGTTCCTTTGCTGCCGGGTGCGGAGGCCCGACAGCACTGTGCTAAAAAACCGACCACCGCCGCGACTACAGTTGCTATTCCCGAGGTAGCGGGAATAATCTCTATTTTTTCTTTTCCAGGTAGTCCACGGCCATCTGGAGCCCCTTTTCGGCTATCTGTCTCATTACCTCCACCCGCTCCCCGTGAAACTCGTGATGCTCGCAGATGTTCCCCTCGGGAGTGCAGAGAGCGATGTAAGCCGAGCCCAGCGGCTTCGACGAGCGGCCGGGGATGGGGCCGGCGATCCCCGTCTCGGCTATGGTTATATTCGCCCGGGTAAGTTCCTTGACCCCCTCTGCCATGGCAATGGCGCCCTCACTGCTCACCGAGCCGGGGCCGTCCAACAGCTCCGCAGTAACTCCCAGCACGTGGATTTTGGTGTTACGTGTATAGGTTATTGTTCCGCCGAGATAGTATTTGGATGCGCCGGGCACGGACACTATCAAGTGGTTCATGAGGCCCCCGGCAGTGGATTCAGCCACCGCAATATGCCAGCCCTTCTCCTTGAGCAATTGTCCTAATCTCTCTTCTGCTTTCACTGTTACCTCCCTGATTCACGATCAAAACAGTACACGCTTCACATTGTCCGGTAATGTTCTCTTAACCTGGCGTCATGAGCTATTTGACCAACTTTTTGCTGGACATGAAAAACGAAGGGATGAAGGCCAGGGCGAAGACCACGGTCAGAAAAAAGAAGGAGTCCTGAAAAGCGGATATGAGCGCTTCCTTGCTCACTATCATTCGGAGCACCAGTATGGCCATACCTTTTGCTTCGTAACCCACGTGCCCCACGCTCTGAAACAGTCGTTGAAAGGAGTTAAGAGCTAATGTGGTGGCGTACGATGAAGGCTCGTGAAACGTTGCGTAGGAAGCGAAGTGAACGAACTGTCTGCTCTCAAGCATCGTGCCCAATATGGCGATTCCGAACATGCCTCCAAGCGTCAGGTTCAGACTGAGGATGCCCGAGGCCATGCGTGTCTTTTCCAGGGGCAGGTTAATCATTGCGCCGGCCATCATGGGAGGGGCGGATATGCCCAGTCCTATCCCACGAAGCAGAAGTATCAGAGTAATGCCGATGTATGTAACCCGTACGTCTAGCAACCCGAACACATAAGTGAATAAGGCCCATACGAAAATTCCTAAAAATAGAGGCGCTTTGACGTCCGAGTGGTCCGTAAGCCAGCCGCCGAAATAGGTGGACGGTACGGCGATGGCCGCACCGGGGATCATGGCTATGCCCGCCCTGAGAACGGAATAGTCAAGTCCGTTCTGCATGAAAATGGGCACCAGGAAGTTAGTGCCGTAAAGGCCTATCCCCACCAGGAAGTTGATCATCAGTGCGGCGGCGAAGTATCGGTCTCCTGCCAGCCGTATGTCTATGAGAGGATCCTTGTTGCGCAGTTCCACTATTACGAAAGCCGTGAAGGCGGCGGCGAAGATGAGCAGCAGTTTGATTATGTAATCCGATCCCCAGCCTTCCGTTTGTCCCATGCTGAGGGCTATAAGGAGTGCGCTGATGAAAATAGTCAGGGTGAAAAATCCCGGTGCATCGAAACTGCCAGGCGCTACCTTCTTCTCTTTGGGGAAGAGCATGGAAGTCATTATCATGGCCAGTATTGCGACGGGGACGATGGCGTAGAAGGCCAGCCGCCAGTTGAGCGATTCCGTCAGATATCCTCCAAGGGTCGGGCCGATCGAAGAACCCACGTTTGCGCTGAGAATCCACATAGCGATGGCCGTGCCTCGTCTTTCCACCGGGTAAATATCTATTATGATGGCCAGAGATATGGGATATACGATGCCGCCGCCTATGCCCTGAATTATCCTGAAAATTATCAGGGAATCTATGTTCCACGCTATTCCGCACAGAACGGCTCCTAACGAGAACAACCCCAGCGATATTATGTAGAGATTTTTATTGCCTACTACTTTCCCCAGCCATCCGATCATGGGCATGACGATGGACTGCGACAGCATGTAGGCAGTGATCACCCACTTTACCCTGTCCACAGTTGTGCCGAAGGAGGCCATTATCTGTGGTACGACGATGTTTACGATTGTGATATTGAGGATGGATATGAAAGAGCCGATGAGGACGGCCACGGTGGGCCAGAAGAGTTGGTTTCTTTCTCTCGCTTTCTGGATGGATATTTGGGCTTCCATGTGACAGCTTATCTATTCTTTGGTAGAATAACAGCGATTCATGATTGGATTAAAGGTATAGCCTCTCAGATATGTTTAAGAACAGCTTTTTCTACTGCCGGGCGGGAATTATGAGTCCGCCGACCAAAGGGAAGGCGATACACCAGTCCCCTCTTCTTGAGCGATTATCAATCATCCTGCGCCAGTAATCGTGCATCGTTTAATACTGTTTTTTCAACTGGTATCCGGCCTTCTCGCGATCCCAGGTGTCCGGGGTCACCCCTTCTTCCTTGAGCTTGAACTTGCGCACCCTCTGAGTCCCGGTCTTATCGAGTTCATCTATGAACCTCACGTAGCGGGGAACCATGTAATAGGACATGTTGGCGGCGCAGTATCCTATCAGGTCTTCAGGGTTTATCTGCTCCCCAGGTTGAGGCACCACGCATATCATCACCTCGTCTTCGGCGAGTTCCGAGGGGACGCCATACGCAGCCGATTCCAGAACTTGCGGGTATTTGTTGACCACCTTTTCTATCTCGTATGAGGATATGTTCTCACCCCGGCGGCGCATGCAATCGTTCTTTCTGTCCACGAAGTAGAAATAGCCCTCCTCGTCGTAATAGGCCAGGTCGCCCGTGCGCAGCCAGCCTCCTTTAGTTTTTGCGGCGGTGGCTTCAGGGTTCTTATAGTATTCGTAGAACTTGAGGCTGGAGTCCGTGGGCCTGCCTACCAGTTCTCCCACCCGGCCTGGTCCGAGCTGGTTATCATCTTCGTCGAAGACCTTCATGTCCCATATTGGGGCCGGCTTGCCCATGGCCCCGATGCGGCCGTCTATGTAGTTGAGCAGGAGGCCGCCCTCGGTTTGAGCGTAAAGCTCCAATATTTTTACGTCGAACCGGGAT
>CAYVLI010000362.1:2169-3274 GCA_964452105.1 uncultured Nitrospinota bacterium | reverse complement strand
GCGGCCTTGCTTCCGTCATAGGCTACGAAGGGATTTTCTATCTCTTTGAAATGTTGGGGAGTAACCAGAACGGCGGTGCTGCTCTTATGCAGGACCGGCTCCGTGGTGGAACCCATGAGCCCTTTAATCAGGTGGGTATGTTCACCGGTCTTGGAGATGACGATAAGGTCGTGATTTTCCCCTTCCTGAACTATGGTATCGTCCACCACTCCCTTATTCATCTTTTTCTCTGCTTTTACGCCTTCATCAGCACAGACTTTACCGAACTCTTCTAATATTTTCTCTCCCTTCTTGCGCAGGGCGTCTTCTATGGGCAGCAGGTCTTTCATGTCTCCCGTATAGCCCAAGGCAAGCGAAGCATCCACATAATAATAGCTCCGGACCACTTTAACGTTCAACACGTGAAAACCCGTCAACAGGGCATCATAAACTTTGGCGAGATATACGCTGTATTGAGTGGCTGTTTTACTTCTATCGGATTCATCCAGACATACCAAAATTTTACTGATCATCGCATGTTCCTTATAATGGTGTTCTCAAGCCAAGCATAGATTTTAGTCTTCATTCAATTAATATAATTCTATTTTACATCATAGTCAAAGGAGATGAATCCCTACCTTTTCGGCTCGCGATAATGACATGCCGGCGTTAGATTAACCGCTCAGCCCAGGTCTGGAGTTTATCCACAGTCTTTCAACCTTTAACCACACACATGGGCGCCATTCTGGCTACCTTCCTGGAAATCCCCGCATTATGCACGACACGTACGACATCAGATACGTCTTTGTAAGCGTCAGGCATCTCCTCATCTATGGTCGCCCGTGTGGCTGCTCTCACCATTATGTCATCCGCTTCGAGTTCTTTCGTAATCGATCTTCCTCTGGCCGCCCTGATGGCCGCCTTGCGGCTCATAAGCCTGCCTGCTCCGTGGCATGTGCTGCCGAAGGTGTCCCTCATGGCTCCTTCCGTGCCCAAAAGAATATAAGAAGCCCGTCCCATGTCGCCTGGGATGATTACCGGCTGCCCTATGGATTTGTATGTTTCGGGTATCTCAGGGTGACCGGGCGGGAAAGCCCGCGTGGCCCCCTTCCTGTGAACAGCCAGT
>CAYVLI010000362.1:0-2069 GCA_964452105.1 uncultured Nitrospinota bacterium | reverse complement strand
TCCATTACCTGGAGGTAATCGGTGCATATCTGGTGGCCGAAGCCCCGGGAGCCGGTGTGTATCATTACCGTAACCTGCCCTTCCCACAGCCCTAAAATATCCGCTGCACGCCTATCGTATATCTCTTTAACATACTGAACTTCAACGAAGTGGTTCCCTGAACCCAGGGTGCCCAATTGAGCCCGTCCTCTTTCAAGGGCCTTCTCGCTGACGTTCTCGTGAACGGCTCCTTCGATACATCCATTGGACTCGCAGAACTCCAGATCATCCTTTTCCCCGTATCCGTTTTCCACGGCCCAGCGGGAGCCTTGAAGCGAGACCTTGCGTTGTTCATCTTTCTTGAGCCTGATATTGCCTCTGGAGCCCACGCCGCTGGGAATATTAACGAAGAGGGAATCCACCAGATTTTTAAGTTGCTTCTGTACGTCTTCTTTATTGAGATTGCTCCTCAATGTACGGACGCCGCAGTTTATATCGTATCCGGTAGCCCCGGGAGAAACAATGCCTCCCTTCAGATCAACAGCTACCACTCCGCCGATGGGCAACCCGTAACCATAATGGATGTCCGGCATGGCCAGAGACGCTTTTACGATGCCGGGGAAGCTGGCGCCGTTAGCCACCTGCTCCGGAGAGTTATCCTTGGTAATATCTTTTAACAGCCTCTCATCGGCATAAATTATTCCCGGCACCCGCATGCACTTCTTGTACTCCCTGGGTATCTCCCATCTGTAGTCGTCTATCTTTCTCAACTCCATAACAGCATCCACACCTTCAAGCATTCCTCCAGTAAGGGGAAATGTAACTTCAGAGTCTGCTTCCGAGCTTTCACACTCCCTCACATAACTAATATAGTTTCTTATAAGATAGATTGTCCTGAAATTGAGAGTTCAAAGAATGTGGGAGGAATGGTCGAGCTCGAGTTCTTACTATATTCTCTCGTGCAGGATGGGCTTGTAAAGGGTCTTTAAGAGATGTCCAGAAGCACTTTCACGCTGCTCGTCTTCGAGGCTTCCCTGAATGCTTTAACGCCGTCTTTCAGCTGATAGGTCGCCGATATCAAAGGCAGAACGGAGACTTCTCCCCTCTTGAGCATCTGGATGGCTGGCGGGAACGGGCCGCATCTCGAGCCGATTATGGTTACCTCATTTACGACTACATCCGAAAAATTAAATGATACTCCCCGCGAACGAGTGCTCTTCAATATTATTACCCCCCGCGGGGATACTATCTCTTCAGCCAGTTTAACACCGCCGGACGAACCGGTGCATTCGACCACCACAGGGGCTCTCTTTCTCGCCCCTTTTTTGAATTCGCTTAATGTTTTCAGGCTGATATCCATGTCGCTGATCAACTTCAATTTCGACGGATGCTTGGCCACAAGCGTAGTCCTGTTGCTTATCCTGCCGATCACCTGGGCTATGAGGAGGCCCAGCTTTCCTGCGCCCAGTATCACCACTTCGGAGTCCGGCCCGATGGGCACTTGCCGGGTAATCTGAATGGCGGCAGCCAGGGGTTCTGTGAAAACGGCCTCCTCGTCGGTGAGAGAGTTTGGAACCTCGTGGAGATTTCTTTTCGGAAGTAAAGCATATTCAGCGTGTACTCCATTTCTCTCCATGATGCCAAGTACCGTTCTGGATGGACAATGATTACCCAGGCCTCTTTCACAGAACTCGCACTTACCGCAGGGACAGTTTATCTCCCCCACGACTCTCTTGCCATTAAGGTCGGGAAACCGCTCATCTTCTACCAGGCCCACAAATTCATGGCCCGGGGTTCCCTTAAAGCTCATGTATCCCCCGATTAATTCCAGATCGGTCCTGCAGATGCCAGCCATGGTCACCTTTATTAAGACCTCGTCTTCCATGCGCCGCGGTGGCTTGACATCCTCTCGGTATTGCAGTTTCCCGTCGAGATAAAGAGCCTTCATGAGATCAATTCTGTTTTTCTTTTTCTTTCTCTGATACGTGGCAGTACGTTGGTCCCGACCAGACTTCCGAATAGCATAAATTACAGGAAACGCAGCGAGCCTTTTCCCTGTTCCCTTCCTTCCACCTTTTTACGAGATGCGG
>CAYVLI010000361.1:1499-3295 GCA_964452105.1 uncultured Nitrospinota bacterium | reverse complement strand
ACAGTTCGCTGATAAATCCCGGCCGATATATCCCTCATTTCGTCGCCGGAATGACGGGAATAAATGAGGATATGATATCCTCCATGCCGCCCGCTGACGAAGTCATGCCTTCTTTCCTCGATTTTCTGGGAAATTCCGTATTTGTGGCACATAACGCCCCCTTCGATCTGATGTTCGTGAATCACGAGCTTCAGAACATGGAACTGGAAGCTCTGCCCAATCGAGTCTTATGTACCCAACTGCTTGCCAAAAGGCTTATGCCGGAACTTGAAAAGCTTTCACTCGACTCTCTGGCTGCAGCCCTGGCGATCCCCATTGAAGGGAGGCACCGAGCCCTGGGAGATGCCACGGCCACGGCGCGAATACTCATCGCTTTCCTGAACAAGGCAGCCGAGATGGGCATAGAAAGGGTTGAAGAACTCCTCCAACTCCAGAAGATCGGCCTGAAGGGAGGGCTGTTGCGCCTGCAGGATGAGTGGCATCTATTTGCGGACCTGCCCGAACGCCCCGGAGTTTACATGATGAAGGGCAAATCAGGCGAACTGTTATACCTGGGTAATGCAAAAAATATAAAAGACGGGGTTAGAGGGCACTATTACAGCAAAAAACGGGTCTCTAACCGTAAGGTAAAGATGCTGGAAAAGGTCAAAAAAATTGACTACACGCCAACGGACTCTGAACTGGGCGCGGTGCTATTGGAACCAAAATTGCTTAACCAGCTGCGACCCAGACACAACAGGGATGGCAGCTACTACAGGTTGCATCCATTTCTCAAGGTCACTGCAAACAGGCCTTGCCCGCGCATTTATGCGGTGAAAGACGTTATGGATGATGGAGCTTTGTACTTCGGCCCATATAAAAACATGAGTTACGCAAGGGCCGTAGCAGACACTTTAAACGACATGTTCCGGCTACGCCGCTGTAGCACATCCATACCGAGGGAGAACCAACAAGAACAGTGTTCATATTACGAAACAGACGATTGCGTAGCGCCATGCTCCGGCAGGGTGTCCGCCGGAAAATACGATAAAGCGGTTCAACAGGCCCTGGAGACTCTGATGGAGGGTGGAAACGGCTTGCTCCGGGAGGTCGAAAAGCGCTACAAGGAGAAGCAGAAGGAGCCTCAACCCAAAAAGGCCGAAGACACAGAGCTCGGGTTCGAAAAACCACACAGATTTTTCGCTCCAGGGGGAATCGGAAGCACCCCGCTGCATCTTCTGGACATTATCATCGCGCTCCCGTGCATCTATCAGGGAGAAGTGGAACTGTTTCTCATAAGAGCAGGGGAGCTCAGGAAGAGGCTTATTAGTGCGGTGAGCGATCTGAATGGGAACAGTGTACTGAGCGTTATCAATTCATGTTATTTCAGGAAACAGAAGCGCCCGCCTCAGAGAAAAAAGGCCTACCGGGAGCTTCGCCTCATCGCCGACTGGCTGGGCGAAAATGAGAGCCCGACAGTCATCATCCAAGCGGCGGAAGCCGCTTCTCCGCAGGAAATCGTTGAAAAACTTCAGGAGGAGGCGGCAAGGCTCTGGAATTCATGACCTTCATATCGGGCGCTATCCCACCGAACATCTTCTCGCACCGGGAGCATGTTCAAAGCCGCCGTGAGATATTGATAAGATGCCGGGCATAAACATCAAATTCGATTGACAAGAAGAAGTCCCAGAGTATAATTTAATATCACTCCAGAAACACTCGCCTTAAGTGCCGAAGTGGTGGAACTGGTAGACACGCAGCTTTGAGGGGGCTGTGGGCTATTGCCTGTGGGGGTTCGAGTCCCCCCTTCGGCACCA
>CAYVLI010000361.1:0-1399 GCA_964452105.1 uncultured Nitrospinota bacterium | reverse complement strand
GCGCCCACCACGAACATGCGGCAGCAGTGACGCACAAGTGCGGTCTTCTCCACCTCCGGACCCACCATTATGCCAGGTGTATCGCAGAGAAAAAGTATGGGAATATCAAAGGCATCGCACAGCTTCATGAACCTGGCGGCTTTGTCCGCCCCGGGGCTGTCAATGGCGCCGGAGAGGTACTTCGGATTGTTGGCTATCACGCCTAAGGGACGGCCCTCTATTCTGATGAAAGCCGTTATCATTCCCAGGCCGAAGTGCGGGCGCAGCTCCAGCACCGAGTCGGTGTCCGCCAGCGTCTCGATGACGGAGCGCACATTATAAACCCGCAGCCGATTCTCGGGTATGATGCCTCGCAGTAGCCTCTGGTCGGCGCATTCCCACTCCTTCACGGGCCCCTGGAAGTAGGAGAGATATTTCTTGGCCACGAGCACCGCCTCGGCCTCGTCCTTCACCGCTATATCTACGACTCCGTTCGGCACCTGCACGCTCATGGGCCCCACCTCTTCCGGACGGAACACGCCGAGCCCGCCTCCTTCTATCATCGCCGGGCCGCCCATACCGATGTTAGAGTTCTCCGTTGCAATTATTACATCACAACTCCCCAACAGCGCCGCATTACCTGCAAAACACCTCCCGGAGGTTATGCCTACTATGGGAACGAGGCCGCTGAGTTTCCCGAAGAGGTAAAAGGCCATGCAATCGAGGCCTGCCACGCAGGGCGTATCGGTGTCCCCGGGACGTCCGCCGCCCCCTTCGGTGAAGAACACCATTGGCAGGCGCCAGCGCTCTGCCAGCTCGAACATCCGGTCCTTCTTCTTGTGGTTCTGTGTCCCCTGTGTGCCCGCCAGAACTGTGTAGTCGTAAGATATGACGATACAGCGCGCCTTCTCCTCCTCAAAAAGGTCGCCATTCACCCGGCCGATACCGGTTATCAGCCCATCGGCCTGCGTGCGCGAAATCAGATCTTCTAAAGAGCGCCGTCCCCGTTGCGCGGCTATTACCAGCGGGCCGTACTCCACAAATGAATCGGGGTCGCATATGTCCAGTATATTCTCGCGCGCCGTGCGTTGCCCGGTCTTCCTTCGCCTTCCCACCGCCTCAGGCCGCGCCTCATCGAGCGTGATTTCGTGGCGCTTGTGAACTTCAGCCAGGTCGGGACGCTTGTAATCAAGGTCAACCTGCTCCCCATCATCCGCCTCCGACACCTCTACTTCTTGCTCCTCGATGAAGACGAGGGGATGTCCCTCGAACACGGCATCACCCTCTGCAACCGCCAATTCCAAAACCACACCGCTCGCTTCGGCTCCGATGACATGCTCCATCTTCATGGAGTTCATTATCAGGATCTGCTGGCCCTTGCGAACCAGATCTCCCTCGCGCACGTGGATGCTTACGATAG
>CAYVLI010000360.1:0-3322 GCA_964452105.1 uncultured Nitrospinota bacterium | reverse complement strand
GGCACATCAATACCCAGCGATGAGGCCAGCGGAACGAACGCTTCATCGGTGATAAGAGAAATCGTCTTCCTGACGTTGTTCCTCTTCGCCAGCAGGGCGGCCAGGAGGTTGACTTCGTTTTGATCAGTTACGGCCACGAAAGTGTGAGTATGCCATATACCTTCCTGCATGAGCAGTTTCTTGTCCTTCCCGTCTCCGTTCAGAACCAGGGTCTTTTTCAGTTTTTCCGAGAGAAAGCCGCACCTCTTCAGGTTCTTTTCAATAATTGTTACTTTAAGGTCGTCTTCATCAAGCAATTGGGCTATGTTGAAGCCCACCCTTCCTCCGCCCACTATGACTATCTTGCTGGAATCGTCCGGCTTGGCTTTTGCCACCAGGCGGTGCACTTTTTTCAACGATTCTTCCCTGGTTATTACGAATAGCTTATCTTCCGCAAGGATATGGTCTTCGCCGGAAGGGATTATGGGATGGTCGTCACGGAATATGGCTATCACACGGAAAGACGGGATGGGCGCTAAATCCTTGAGTTTTTGACCGACTATAGGAGCATCCTGGCCTATGGAAAATCCCACGAGCTTTATTTTGCCCTCGGCGAACTCGTGCCACTCGGTCATGCTGGGGATTTTGGCCAGTTGAGCTATCTCCTGCGCCACCAGCAGGTTGGGGTTGATGACGTGATCCACTCCGAGCTTGGGCAGGGAAATAGAGAAACCCTTGGTGGTAAACTCATGCTCGCGGACGCGAGCGACCGTGATGGGCACTCCGCACTCCTTGGCCATTATGCAGGCCAGGATGTTCTTCTCGTCCATCTCGGTGACGGCCAGGACCATATCCGCATCCTTCACACCGACCGCGTCCAGCACGGTGAGGTTCGTCCCGCTGGCCCTGAAGGTCTGAACGTCCATCTCTTCCGTCACCTTGCGGATGACATCGTCCCGTTCGTCGATGATGACTATCTCAACATCCTCTTTCGCCAGGTTACGAGCCAGGCTGAAGCCTACTTCGCCGGCGCCTATTACTATGGCCTTCATTTCCTGCTCCCCCTGTATAGAAGAACTCCCTTTCGGGAGACTAAAGCCCCGTATGCGGTATAACTATACAATCTATAAAGAATAATTAAGGTATTATACCCTATCCGTAGCGTTGATGATAGTATAGAGGCTTCTGTCGCGTAAGAGAAGCGTCCTTCTCAACAGATTGCCGGCTATAGAGTACGAAAGACGGGAGGTTGGATGTAATGAAAGCAGGGGTTTTGCAGGGGCTGGAAAATATCGTTTACCGGGAAATTCCCGATCCTGAAGCAGGGCCTGATGAAGTTATAATAAAAGTGGAGTTATGCGGCATCTGCGGGTCGGATATACACGGCTATCGGCAGGGTCTATTTCCGCCGGGTACGGTTATGGGGCATGAGTTTTCGGGTGATGTGGTTCAGACGGGCGCTGAAGTCAAAGGAATAAACATTGGCGAAAGGGTGACCGTAAACCCCGCGAACCTCTGCGGAGTATGCCGTTGGTGCAGGAAAGGGCAATACTCCAGGTGCCCCTCGGGAATGGCGAACGGCATAGGCATGAGCGACTGGCCCGGCGCCATGGCGGAATATGTCAGGGCCAGGCAATCTCAGGTATGGAAGCTGCCTGAAAACATAAGCGATCGCCAGGGCGCATTGATCGAACCCCTGGCCGTCGCCCTCCACGCGGTCCGCACCAGTGGGCTTACTCTGGGACAATCGGTGCTGGTGATGGGAGCGGGGGCGATAGGGCTGCTGGTGATGCAGCTCGCCCGTAAAATGGGCGCTGGAAAAGTTCTGATTACTGAAGTCGCCAAAAACAGGATGGAAGCGGCCGAGGAGCTCGGAGCACAACATGTCTTCAACCCTCTCGAGGATGACCTCCGGGAAATACGAAAGCTGACAGACGAAGGACCGGATATGGTATTCGAGTGCTCAGGCGCACAGGAAGCCATCAATGACGCCCTGAGGCTGGTCACCAGAGGAGGAAAGATAATGCTGGTGGGAATGAGTCTAAAGCCGGTGAGCATGAGCCACGTTCACATATTGCAGAAGGAGCTCACCCTGCAAGCCGCCCTGGGTTATTCGGACGATTTCGAGTACGCAATCCCCCTCCTGGCCGAAGGCTCGGTAGATGTGGACTCCCTCATAACAGATATCGTGCCGCTTGTCGATGTAGGGAATGCCTTCAGGGAGCGCACCAGAGCGAACAAATCCATCAAGGTGCTCCTCAAACCCTGAGCGCATCTTCAGGCACGGCGAACTCAATTACTTGCCGGCCACCTTGATGGCGCAGAACGTGCCGCACATGGTGCAGACATCTTCTTCTTCGGTGGGCATACTGCTTGCACGGAGTGTCCGGGCCTTGTCGGGATCGAGTGCCATTCCGATCATGCCTTCCCAGTCAAGCTTCTTCCTCAAGCGGGACATACGCACGTCCTTCTCCATGGCTCCCCGCACCCCTTTGGCTATGTCAGCCGCATGTGCGGCTATCTTGGCCGCCACTACCCCCTCCTTCACGTCATCCACCGATGGCAGCCTGATGTGCTCCGAAGGGGTCACGTAACACAGGTAGTCCGCACCGGCCCAGGCCGCTATCGCGCCGCCGATGGCGGAGGTTATGTGGTCGTAGCCGGGCGCTATATCCGTCACCAGCGGACCCAGCACATAGAAGGGTGCTCCGTGACACAGTCGCTTCTGTAGTATTATATTCGCCTTTATCTGGTCCAGCGGGACATGGCCGGGACCTTCAATCATCACCTGTACGTTCTTCTCCCAGGCCCTCTGGGTTAGTTCTCCAAGCTTGACCAGCTCGAGAACCTGTCCCCTGTCCGTGGCGTCGGCAATGGCACCGGGGCGAAGCCCGTCACCCAGGCTCAGCGTCATGTCATACTCGTGAGCTATGTCCAGCAGCCGGTCATAGTATTCTAACAGCGGGTTTTCGCGGTCGTTGTAGCGCATCCACTCCACGGTGAAAGCGCCGCCGCGGCTGACCACGTCCATTATCCTTCCCTCGCCGCGCATTCGGCTTATGTGTTCTCTGGTGACGCCGCAGTGGACGGTTATGAAGTCCACACCCTGTTCCCCATGCTTTTCTACGGCCCGGAACAGTTCGTCCACGGACATCTCCACCAGAGACTTCTTCATCTCGAAGGCATCCAGCGCCGCCTGATAGATGGGAACCGTTCCTATGGGAACGGGGCACTCCCCTATAATCATCCGCCTGATTTCGTCCACCGGGCCTCCGGTGCTCAAGTCCATGATGGTGTCCGCCCCCGCTTCTACGGAAACCCTCAGCTTCTCCAGCTCCAGCTC
>CAYVLI010000359.1:1983-3324 GCA_964452105.1 uncultured Nitrospinota bacterium | reverse complement strand
CGGAGCTCCTCAAACTTTTCGGGCAAAAAGGGGCGGTTAACCTCCCCCCACCAGATCTTGTCCTGGCTGGAGGGCTCGCGGACGATAAACCTGTCCCGGGGAGAGCGGCCGGTGTGGTGGCCCGTCCTCACTACCAGCGGGCCAAGATGCGCGATCAAACCTTCTCTACGCCTCACCGCCTCTTCATACAGGGCGGGAGTCGAGAGGTTCCAATAGACATTCCCCAGATTCCTCAGGCCGTGGTTCTCCAGACCGTATCGGCTTCTCGCCCTCGGCTCTTCCATAGACATAACCCATCCTCCTTATTCCGCTACATCTTTCTCGGCATGGCCTTTGTGCACCACAACATGAAGGTAACTGTGCCCGCAGGGCAGATGGATTGAAAACAAAAGACACCACAACCTACTTTGAAATGATAGAGATACAGGAATATCAGCCATTGTGTTTTAAGACCTCCATGACGGCATGATGCGTTCCCTGCAAGAAATAGCAATAGCGTTTACTCAGGTTCTCTATTTTAATCGAGGCCTTCAAATAAATCTCGCTCAATCGCATCAGATAGAGGTACTCTGGTTGCCGCCAATCTAAAATAGTTGACTTTTCTGTACTTTTCCCTCAGTATCCCCTCCTCCTCGTCACGTTTCTCATGCGCAGCAGGCAACTGCGTTGTGTGACATCTAATGGCTTTCGCCCTTTTCTCCTCGAAACCGGAAACGTCTATCACGGTGGTCACAAGGCTGTCATCGACACCCTGAAAATCGAGCTTCAGAGCCTCGACCATGCTCCTGGGCAGGACATAGAAGTACAACTTGGCGGGAGCGTGGGGTTCAAGACCTTCTGAAATTGTTTCCGCAAACCGAGCGGGGTCACCCGCGGCATGGAAGGCTTCCTTTGCCGCCCTGCCCACGGTCTTGTGGTCGGGATGGCCGGTTATGCCTTCAGGACCGAAAGTAATCAAAACATCGGGCATGAACTCGCGGATGACTGCCACGATCCTTCCCGTGAGCTCATTAAAATCTACCTCCTCCAGGCCGCCGTCAGGGTAACCGAGAAGACGGAACGACTCCAGGCCCATGGTCTCTGCCGCGCACCTCAACTCCTCCTCCCGCAACTTTCCTACTTCCTCCGGCGACATGACGGCCTCTTCGCCGCCAACCTTGCCTTTCTCACCACGCGTCGCACATACCAGGTACGTCTTTACTCCGCGACTCGCATACATGGCAAGAGTTGACGAAGGGCCGAAGGACTCATCGTCGGGATGCGCGAACACCGCCATCAGAGAATAATTTCTGGTTATCATTTCGGAATCCTCACAGAGATAATCCTCGTTACCTTCTCTGC
>CAYVLI010000359.1:0-1883 GCA_964452105.1 uncultured Nitrospinota bacterium | reverse complement strand
GGGCTGGCGGCCCCTCAGATAGGAGTATCACTGCAAGTCATCGTAATCGATATCTCCGTGGGAGAGGATCCCGACTCACTTATGGTTCTTATCAATCCGGAAATTGTCTCTCGCTCGGGTAAAATCGTATTGGAAGAGGGATGTCTCAGTTTGCCGGGAGTTGCGTCCGAGGTGCCCAGATACGAAAAAGTAGCGGTAAGAGCAAAAGACCAACACGGGAAACCGGTAGAAATAGAAGCCGAAGGGTTGCTGGCAAGAGCGTTACAACACGAGATAGACCATCTAAGCGGCTCTCTCTATTGGGACAGAATAGGTAAAATAAAAAGAGAACATCTCAGGAAAAAATACAAAAAGTCCTTACATAGCACGGAAAGCTGAATAAGAGCTGTTATCTCACCTCGGTAATAGATGACGGCTCGGGCATTCAAATGAAAATTGTATTCATGGGAACTCCATGGTTCGCCGTCCCTTCCCTCCGGATGCTTGTGAGCAGGAATCACGAAGTGATAGCCGTGGCGACCCAGCGGGACAGACCGAAGGGGCGCGGCCGTAAAATCGAACCGCCGCCGGTAAAGATTGCAGCTATTGAGCTGAAACTGCCCGTCCTTCAGCCCGAAAAGGCGCGCGATGAAGAATTCGTTCAGCGCATTAAAAGCCTTTCCCCGGATGCCATCTGCGTCGTCTCATACGGGCAGCTTCTTCCCGACGATCTTCTGGAAATCCCCAGGATAGGAGCCATCAATGTGCACACTTCTCTTCTTCCCGAATATAGAGGGGCCGCACCAATAAACCGGGCGGTCATAAACGGGGATACGGTAACCGGTGTAACCACGATGTTGATGAGCAGCGAAATGGATGCGGGAGATATTCTCCTTCAAGAAAAAGTACCAATTGAAAGGGATGATACGGCGGAAAGCTTGTTCGAAAAGATGGCCCCCGTGGCCGCTGAACTTCTGGCCAGAACCCTCGAAGGGCTGGAAGAAGGCTGGCTATCACCCGCTCCGCAAGACCACTCCGCGGCCACATACGCACCCAAACTTACCAGAGAGACGGCCAACATAGACTGGTTCAGGAGCAGCCTGGATATTTACAACCTGGTCAGGGGGACGATACCCTGGCCCGGGGCCTACACCCACTGGGGAGGCCAAACACTCAAGATATGGAAAACGGAGCCCGTCGAAGGAAGAAACGGACCCGAACCGGGAACCATAATCGAAGTGGGAAAGGAAGGGCTTATCATCCAGACCGGGAAGGGACGACTGCGCATAGAAGAGCTGCAACTGGAAAACCGCAAACGGATGACGGTGAAAGAGTTCATCCAGGGTCATCCCCTTAAACCCGGAATCAGGTTTCATAGATGAACCGCACCGGGGATGCAGCCCGCTATGGCGCTTAAGACAGCTCGCATCGCGGCTTTAGAGACGCTTTACAAGGTAGAGGTTAAAAGGTATAAAGCCGATGAGACTTTGCGCCGCTCTTATAAATACTTAAAGGATAACCGCCGGGAAAGGGCTCTGGCCAGGGAGCTATGCTACGGTGTGCTCAGGCAGCGGCTCAGGCTGGACCACGTGTTGCATCAGTTTTATGACGGCGACCTGGAAAAACTGAGCCCCTGGATAAGAAATATACTCCGTCTCGGGGCATACCAGCTGCTTTTCCTGGACCGCGTACCACCATGGGCTGCTCTGAATGAATGCGTAAAGCTGGCGCATCGCTACGGCCACAAAGGAACCGCCGGATTGGTCAATGGTATCCTGCGGAGCATATGCAGGGAGAGAGACAGCATAACCTACCCCTCTCTCCAAGAAAACGCTTTGCAGCACATATCCGTGGTATACTCTTATCCCACCTGGCTGATAAAGCGATGGTTGGACAAGTACGGA
>CAYVLI010000358.1:0-3325 GCA_964452105.1 uncultured Nitrospinota bacterium | reverse complement strand
AAACCAGCGGATTCCCACGTTATTCAGCATGGTCAGCCCGGCGATGCACTCGGTGCAGGGATACGCAAACCCGCCCGAGTTTGAACGTATCGTGGGCGCATTATATTTGAGGAAGGGAGCAAGCAGCACATAAGCGTCGGCTTGCCGCCCGTATCGGCTTCCCGCAAAGCGTATAGCCAGCCCGCCTCCGGATGAATGGCCGCCCACAATCATCATTGCATCTGGATTATCCTTTCGAATCATGGAGATAAAATCCGCCAGGTCATCTTCAAATTGGCCGATGTAGTCCACATCGCCTCGTCTTTCGGGCGTACGTCCATGTCCCCGCAAGTCTGGAGTGTACACCTGAGCCAGACCCTCAGAGCTAATGAAATCGGCTAAAGGCAGGAAATACCGGCTATGCCAGGCTGCTCCGTGTAGCAAGATAATCACCTTATCTGATTGGGCTGGATAGCGCCGATACGCTAATTGTTTGCCATCCCTGGCAGCAAAGGTTTTCGGTTGCGGCATGTTTGTGTAATCGATAAACAACTCGTCAAAGGCCAGACTGCCCTCATCTGGAGTTAACTTTTTACGTTTGCCAATCAGGATTAATACAGCGGCAATACCGAAATAAATCACCACAGAAAATAGTAAAAAGTTAAAGATACGCAGAAAAACTATCTCCATCGATTATCTCTCCAATGGATGCAACTTTTTGGAAGGTTAGTTGGATCCAATACAGGCATAACGGGCAGGAGCCACCATTTTTTGTTGAGCTTGATGAATTCAAAATATTGTGCGATTATCTTGAACTTCGCCATCCTCGTTTTCCTCAGTACATTTTCTCGTAGTCTATCTTTTTCCCCTGTCTCTTTTCAGCCAGCAGGAATCCTGCCTTTTTCGCATATCTACGGCCATAAATTTCTTGCCGAAAAGTCGGGCGATAAGCCCGATGGGCGTTATAACTATATAAAATAGCACGGTTAGCATGATGCGCGAAACTATCCAGCCGATGGTAAACGCTCCTCCCATCCAGGCTTTATAAATGCTCTTTAACTCCTCTGGATAGGAATAGCCGAAGGCTATCAACAGTATTCCCACAAAAATAGGGAAGTAGCGCAGATATGGGTGAGCGCCTTTGAAGAAGGCCAGGGCCGAGAGGAGGAAGAAAACGCCTCCTACCGTCAGGCCGAACCTGCGCAGTCTCTTGGCGGATAAATCGAGGCCGCGAACCTCTTCGCGTACGTCGTCAATCAAGCTCATAGATTTCCTTCCAGTCCATGTCTTCGTGGAATTCTGGCTGCTTCTCTTTGTACAGGATGAACTTACCCATGACCAGGGCGTCCATCTCGGTTCGCATGAAGCATTTGTAGGCGTCGAGGGGAGACCCTGCGATGGGTTCACCCCTGACGTTGAACGAAGTGTTCACGATCAGGGGGCAGCCGGTCTTCTCGTAAAACCTGTGGTTATGTATATGAAAATAGTATATCAAGCGGCAGGATTTAAGGAATACTAAAGTTACTCACGCACTCGCTTTCCATCGGTCAGGCTAGCTGTTCATCCATCCGCTAATAAACGGGGCTGCGGCAACCGTCTGGATTACCTGTAGGTGGGCACAGCCCACCCTACCGGCTATAAGGGTTCAGATTCGTATTCGGTGGTCAATAAAAATCTGTATTTTTCATGGAATACATGCAAAAATATTAATGGCTTTTCGCTATAGTAATAACAGGAGGGCGTAATGAAGGAGATAAAGCTTTGGTCATTGGAAAAAGATGATGGCGGCCGTTTGTTGGTTTCTCAGGTTGAAAGCATGGAGCAAACGGATACCGAGCAGCAATTGGAGGAGATCATCGCCGGGAATCCCGGTCTTCTTATGTCCGGCCTTATACTGGTGGGCAGACAGACGCCCACACCTGGAGGGCCTCTTGACCTTCTCGGAGTTGATGAGGATGGCAACCTGGTGGTCTTCGAGCTAAAGCGGGGGAAGCTCTCTCGTGAGGCGGTAGCCCAGGTGATCGACTATGCCTCTTACCTATCTTCCCTGGATGCCGAAAGCCTGGGGAGACACATCTCCGAGAGATCGGGTGAGGGCGGAATCGATAAGATAGAAGATTTCTTAAACTGGTACCAGGAAAAATTTCCTAACAGCTCACCTGAAGATTATACAGGAAACCCCAGGATGATGCTGGTCGGCCTCTGAGTGGACGAGCGCACACGAAGGATGGTCAATTTCCTCGCCGAGAGAGGGCTGGACATGTCTCTCATAACATTCTACGGCTTCAAAAAAGATGACCGCCAGTTTTTGACGAGGCAGGTGGAAGTGCAGGCCCCTGAGAAACCCAGCGGATCGACATACTCATATTCAAAAAGCGAGAACCTTAAGGCCTTGACATCTCTCGCTGAAAAGATGGGCGTAAGGGGGCTGTTTGACAAAATGAAATCTTTCTTCAGCAATGAGTTTCCTCAAGCGTATTCGTATCCAGGGAAGACCGGATATGGTTACAGCCTCACTGAACGGACAGATAAGGGCACCCTGTCCAACAGGGTGTATATAAGCATATACATCTGGGAGAACAAGCACGAGCCAGTAGAATTAGTATTTTGGAATCGAGCGGTTACGGCTGCTAAGGAAGCGTTCGAAGAATTTCTTTCACAAAGAAGAGAAAGATTCAGGAATGAGCATGACAGTCAGAGAACATGGGTCAAGTCGGTTGAGGACTGGGAGAACCTCGCAATTGCTCTCAAGCCGCTGCTTCCGGAGATAATCTCATCGTGGCAGGCTAAAATGCAAACGAGTATCGAGGAGGGTCCCGTGGAAGAGTGACGCGCTCGGTTAGAATATAATCGGTGCGGCTCAGCGACTATGCGCACACGTATGAAAAAGCAATTCGGAGTCGGCTTTCAGAAAGGGAAATAACCCGATAAATAGAAGCTTTTGCTTTGAAGGCTGGAATGGTTATATCAGGAGTTGAGACTATCAAGACTTCAAGCGGTGAGACGGGTGAACATACTCGAAACAGTTCCCATGCTCGACAAGAAGGTGAGGCTCACTGATGTTCAGTGGGAACATATAGCGTTCAAGCACAAGGAGATAGTAGGTCAGAGCGATAAGATAAAGCAAACCCTGGAAGACCCGGACATCATTTACTACTTCCCTATGGAGCATAATTATCACTACTGCAAACGTTTCGATGAAACACCAGTTATGGAAAAGTATTTACTGCTGGTAGTCAAACACCTGAATGGGGAGGGCTTCATTATCACAGCCTTCTTCGTCTCCCGGATAAGGATTAAAGGGAAGGAACTGGCATATGGAAAAGAAGATATCCATTAGCTACGA
>CAYVLI010000357.1:0-3327 GCA_964452105.1 uncultured Nitrospinota bacterium | reverse complement strand
CAGTGCGTCTCCTGCGAATATGGCCATGGCTTCACCGAAGACCTTGTGGCTCGAAGGTTTACCTCTGCGAAAGTCGTCGTCGTCCACAGCCGGTAGATCATCGTGTATCAGGGAGTAGGTATGTATAAGCTCGATGGCGCAAGCTGCCGGCAAGGCTCCTCCGGAGTCGCCGCCGACGGCCTCTGCAGAGGCAATGGTCAGAATGGGCCGGAGCCGTTTGCCGCCCGAAAACAGCGTGTAGCGCATTGCTTCTACTATTCTGGTCGGAAAATCCCCGGCGCGAGGCAGTATCTCTTCCAGAGCCCTGTCTATCTGCGCTCTCTTCTCCTTCATGTATTTACACAATATGAGCCTCTCATCTTCAGAGAGGTTTGCAAGTTGCTTCCCAGCCGCCATTCTATTATACCTCTTCGTTTTCCGCTTCCCGGGAATCTTCCGGGAAGGGCCGGGAATGGATTCCGCCTTCTTCGTCTTTGGTGAGAATCTCTATCTTTTTGTTGGCTTCATCGAGTTTTTTTGTGCACCAACGGGCGAGCTTGATGCCCTCTTCGAATATTTCCAGGGATCTGTCCAGCTCCGATTCTCCCTGCTCCAACTCTTGCACTATCTCTTCGAGACGCTTCAAGGCCTCTTCAAACTTCATTTCGGTCATTATTATCACCTTCCAAGATATGGTCTTCCATACGGCACAGCGCACTTCCTCTGCTGAAGCGAAGCCTGAGCCTGTCTCCTGTTGCAAGCGCCGACGCATCCTTCACTACTCTCTTTTCGGGAAGTTTGTAGCAGATGCTGTATCCTCGTTCCAGAACGGCCAGCGGGCTGAGCGAGTTCAACCTGGCGCCGAGCTCTCTATAGCGGGCAAGTCTGCTTTCCAGGATAACGCTCATGGAGCTCCTCAGAACTCTTCGGTCGTTTTCCAGGCGGTCTTTGTAACGGCAAACCATATTCCCTGGCGAGAGCAAATCGAGCCTGTGCTTCAATCCATTGAAGGAATCCACATTAACCCTCGCGACCTGCTCCGTTTCCCGGCAGAGGCGCATGGTTAAATCGTCCACCTGCTGCTGCAGCCATGAAGTTCGTTCGTAGGGCATGGAGAAAGGCCTACGGTGGTATAAGCCCTCCAGCCGTTCGCTGTAAACATTGAGTTTGGCCTGGACGTTATTTACCAACCTGGCTGACAGGTCGGACACTCTTCTTATAATCTCCTCCTTGTTCATGACCACCATCTCCGCCGCTGCGGAGGGTGTGGGAGCGCGGACGTCTGCCACCATGTCTGATATTGTATAGTCTATCTCATGGCCGACTGCCGATATGACCGGTATTGATGAGGCGTAGATTGCTCTGGCCACCACCTCTTCGTTGAAGGGCCAGAGGTCTTCCAGGGAACCGCCCCCTCTGCCCGCTATTATAACATCTATTTCGGGAAGGCCTGTACCGGAGGCCGGCAGATCGTTCAGGGCGTAGATGGCTTCGGCGATTTCCCCGGCGGCCTCACCTCCTTGTACCCGTACGGGATATAGCAAGACGTGCACGTTGGCGAAGCGCCTCTCTATTACTCTCAGGATGTCTTTGATGGCGGCGCCCGTGGGTGAGGTGATAACGCCTATTCGCTGGGGCAGCAAGGGTAAATCTTTCTTGTGCTCTGCATCGAAGAGGCCCTCCTCCACGAGCTTCTGCTTGAGCTGTTCAAAAGCCAACTGGAGAGCGCCCACACCTTTTGGTTCGAGATATTCTATGATAAGTTGATATTCGCCCCGCGGTTCATAGACGGTCAACCTGCCCCTGGCGACGACCTGAAGTCCGTCCTCCGGCTGGAATCTGATGTTTCGTATCCTTGATTTCCAGATGACTCCCCTGATCTGGGCTGAGTTATCCTTCAAGGTGAGGTAGGTGTGGCCGGAAGAGGGGCTGCGCATGTTGGATATTTCGCCTTCCACCCACACGTCGAAGAATTCACCTTCCAGTATGTCCTTGACGGCTGAAGTGAGCCGGCTTACGGTGTATATTTCCCCGGACAGGAGCCCGGACATAGTATTTTCTTCCATCATTACCCTGAATATCGCTCGTTCTGCTTTTTGTAAGCTGTGAGTGTGTTTTTGAGGAGCATGGCTACCGTCATGGGGCCCACGCCTCCCGGCACGGGGGTTATGAAGGATGCCTTACGGGAGACAGGCTCGAAATCTACGTCGCCCATCAGCTTGCCCACCTCCCGATTCATCCCCACGTCGATGACCACTGCCCCTTCTTTGACCATTTCGGCCGTGACGAACCTCGCCTTTCCCACGGCTGCCACTATTATATCCGCCCTGGCCGTAACCGAGGACAGGTCCCTGGTCCGTGAATGGCAGACGGTTATAGTGGCATGCCGGTGCATGAGCATGAGGGCGATCGGTTTGCCCACGATGTCGCTTCTTCCTAAGATCACTGCGTTTCGGCTTTCTATGGGTATCTGGTAGTGGTCCAGTATCTCCATTATGCCTGTTGGTGTGCAGGGCAGGATGTTGGGGTCGTTTGCGACCAGTTTTCCCACATTATAGGGATGGAAGCCATCTACGTCCTTGATGGGGTCGACCGCCTCCAGCACCGCTTTGGAATCGATGTGTGCGGGGAGAGGGAGCTGGATCAGAATGCCGTTGATTTCCCGCCTCCGATTGAGCTCATTCACCAGAGAGAGGAGCTTCGCCTGCGTTGTATCAGCGGGGAGGTCGTATTGATGGGATACCATGCTTGCTTCCCTGCAGGCCTTTCCTTTGTTACGCACATATATCCTTGAGGCGGGGTCTTCTCCCACTAAAACCACCACCAGTTCGGGGGCAGGTGCGCCTCCCTCTATCAGTTTGCGCACCTCTTCACCTACTTTTTTTCTCACACTCAGGGAGACCATTTTACCGTCTAATATTTCGGCTCCCATATCCTCTCCTGCCTGGCTTATCTCGGTTGAACATCGGTAATTATTGCGTGATGTGACTTGCCTGAAATTCTATGTAACGCTGAACCTCGTTGTCAAGGTTTATCAGGACCAGATGAGAATCGCCCTCTTGAGCCTGCTGCGACAAGCCACGATACCTTGCAACACCCGCCCTTCGTCTTTTCCAATACTGTGGGGGTCATATTCGGATGCCAGCTTCAGCACGGAAAATAGGTACATCAGTGATGATACCACTGAGAAGACTGCCACCAGATATACCATCGGTTCTACTAAAAATGTAAGAACGCCGAAAAGTATTAGGCCCATGAGTATGAGCTGTAAGTCCACGGTGGTTTTGCCCATGGGGTGGGGGATATTGATTATGTTATGTACTTCGATGAAGCGGTGGAAGGGAAGAC
>CAYVLI010000356.1:0-3397 GCA_964452105.1 uncultured Nitrospinota bacterium | reverse complement strand
GCGCCAACGGACGTCCGAAAGCCTGACGGTTCTTGACATGTTCCATGGTCTCCTTCAGCGAGAGGGCTGCAGCCGATAAGCATTTAAGAGCGATGTAAATACGATTTAGATCTATCCAGGGCATGACCATGTGAAAGCCCCTGCCCTCTTCGCCCACGAGGTGGCTACGAGGGATGCGTACATCCTCCATAGCTACGGCGCCCCTTGGTATGGCCTTGCATCCAAGGTCGCGATAATCGGAAACGGATACTCCCGGCGCATCCCTGGGAACCAGGAACATGCTTATTCCACGGGCGGACGGGACATCGAACCTGCTCCTGGCGAGGATGAACAAATAATCAGAGTTGCTCTGGCTCACTGAGTTCTTTTCTCCGTTCAGGATGAAGTCGTCGCCGTCTCTGTCCGCGCGAGTACTAAGATGGGCGAGGTCGGAACCCGCGTCGGGCTCAGTACATCCCAGGGCGAACAGTTTTTCGGCAGAGGCCATTTGCGGAAGCCATTCCCGCATCTGCTCTTTTGTGCCATACTTGCACAGGAGGTCCGCTCCCAGGATGTGCAGCATAATCGGGAGCACACAATTGAAGTCGCCCCTGGCGATCTCCTCCATGACCATGCCTATGGCTATATCATCAAGAGGATTGCCGCCATATTCCGCGGGAACATAGACACCCATCAGACCGAGTTCGGCCATCTTCTTTACCTGCTCGTAGGGGAACTGGCTGTTTCTGTCCCAGTAGGTGTACTTGGGGGCCAGTTCCTGAGTAGCGAATTTAGCGATATTTTCACGCAGGAGCTCCTGCTCCTTTGTAAATGAAAAATCTATCAATATCTTCTCCCTTTATTCGGCGCTAAATAATTTCATTCCAACGGAGAAACTCGACTTCCGGATGGGGATGTTGTTATTGTATCATGTGAAATTGAACGACCCCATGACATGTTTTTCCCGGGGTTTTTATGGCTTCATGGTCACCGTCAAGTTATATAATCGGCTTTACAAAAAACCCGATGTGCTATAATTTCTCGTAGGAAATGTCTATATCTATATTATGTTGTTCAAAAGATTAACACGGGTGAGGGCATGAATAAAAGTTTAAAAATAGTATTAATAGTTGTTGCACTGGCTGTAGTTGTAGCGGTTTTATCAGGTTATCTGGGTAAAAAGGGAAAGGTGCCGTCGGCCAAACGCCCCTCTTTCGCCAATATTGCCATTCCCGTGGAGTCTATAAGGGCACGGAAAGGGGATCTGGAGAAAAGCATTGAGGCTACGGGTGACGTTACGGCCAATGACAGGGTCTCCGTGTATTCGAAGGTGGAAGGCAGAATCATGGATTTGCCTGTAGACATGGGAGATTATGTCAAAAAGGGCCAGTTTCTGGCCAAGGTGGAAGATGACGAACTGAAAGCGCGTGTGGCCAAAGCGAAAGCTGAACTGGAAATGGCCAGGGCGCGCTGGGCACAGATGAAAGCAGGACTTCGCCCCCAGGAATTGGAGGAGGAGCGTGATAACGAACATAAGGCAGAGGCCGAATATAAAAACAGCGGCCTCAACCTCAAAAGGGCGGAAGAACTTTTCAGGAAAGGGTTTATAGCTCCACAGCAGCTCGACGAGGCCAGGCTCAAGCATACCTCCGCTTCGGACTCCCTTAACACTGCCCGAGAGAAACTCAAAATGGCCGAGGAGGGATACAGGGTCGAAGACCGCCAGGCAGCGCTCGCCCAGGTACACCAGGCGGAAGCGAACCTGCGCATGGCAGAAATCAAACTGGCCGAAACCAGAATAACCGCTCCTATCAATGGTGTTATCAGTGAGAGAATGGTTGACCAGGGAGCCTTCGTCCATGCATCAACTGGCATTCTGAGCATCGTGGATATGGATGTCGTTAAAGTCCTCGTAAACTTATCCGAAAAGGATATTCCTCATATCGGCCCCGGCAAAAAGGCACGGATAAGGGTGGACGCTTATCCTGCCCAGGTCTTCACGGGCACAGTGGAAAAAGTTAGCCCGGTCGTAGATCCGGAAAACAGGACGGCGGAGACTGAGATTTACGTTGACAATAAAGACCACAAGTTGAAACCGGGCATGTTCGCCAGGGCGAAGATGATTTTGGCCAAACGAGCAGGGGCCATAATTGTCCCTGCCAGCGCGCTGAAATCGAGTAACGGGCAAAGTTACCTGTTCATTCACGAAAATGGAAGAGCGCATAAACGCACGGTAATTCCCGGGATGAAGGATGGAGACGTAGTAGAGGTTGTGGACAACTTAAATGAAGGAGAAGAAGTAATTGTGGCAGGTCTGAACAGGCTCAAAGACAATTCTCCCGTTAAAGTTGTGAACGTGAGGAATGGGAAATGAGTCTTTCAAGCGGAGCAGTTAAAAGGCCCATCACCACCCTGATGTTCTTCATAGCGGTGGTGATAATGGGCTACATCTCGTATACCCGCCTGGCCGTGGACCAGCTGCCTGATATAACCTTTCCTTCAATCTCAATAGTGACAGGATATAAAGGCGCCGCCCCGGCAGAGATAGAAAAGCTGATAACTGAGCCCATCGAGAAGGCGGTGAGCACCATCTCCAAGGTAAAGGAGGTACGGTCCAAATCCAGCGAGGACAGCTCTACGGTTACAGTGGACTTTACATGGGGCACCGACATAGACCAGGCATCCAACGATGTTCGCGATAAAGTGGGGCAGGCCAGGCGATTTCTCCCCGAGGAAGCCGATGAGCCGGTAATCTACAAATACGATTTCGGAGATCAACCCATCATGTACATGTCCCTCACCGGACCACAAGATCCGGTATTTTTGCGTGACCTGGCGGATAACCAGGTGCGCTACCAGTTCGAGCAGGTGAGCGGAGTCGCCGCAGTGCAAATCTGGGGTGGACTGGAGAGGGAAATTCAAGTCGAAATAGAGCGCGACCGCTTGGAAGGGGCCGGTTTAACTGTTCAGGATGTGGTCAGGGCCTTGGGCAGGGAAAATCTCTCTCTGGCAGGGGGACACCTCGAGAGCGGACACACCGACTACATCGTGAGGCCAATGGGCGAGTTCAGCAGCCTGGATGATTTAAATAACGTGGTGCTTCGCGCTGATCACGGCAAGCGGGTTTACCTGAGGGATGTGGCCTCGGTAGTAGATGGGTACGAGGACAATCGTCTCCGCACCCGGGTGAACAGAGGGAAAGGCGTCATCCTTGCCATAAGGAAGCAGTCGGGAGGGAATACGGTGCAGGCGGCCAATCAGGTTCTTGCCGCACTACCGGCCGTCAGAAAAGACTTGCGCCCGGGTATGAGGTTGGACGTTATGTTCAACCGGGCCGATTTCATCACCAAGTCTATCAACCAGGTTAAACAGACGGCCCTGTTGGGCGGGCTCATTGCTGTGCTCATAATATTTCTCT
>CAYVLI010000355.1:0-3399 GCA_964452105.1 uncultured Nitrospinota bacterium | reverse complement strand
GCCGCTATAATAGAGGAAGTCAGGAAAAAAGCCAAGGAGAGAGGCGTTCGACAGGCCGAAGGCGTCGTTAGTCTCATAAAGGAAAGCATCCGCGATTCACTGGAAAAGGTATCCGCACCCTTTAACGCCGAGGGCGGGAATCCCACGATAGTAATGGTCATTGGCGTCAACGGCGCGGGAAAGACCACCACCATAGGCAAACTGGCTTACAGCCTGAGAGAGAGCGGGAAAAAGGTCATGCTTGCCGCGGGGGACACGTTCAGGGCGGCGGCCATAGAGCAGCTCGAAGTATGGGCGGGTCGTGCAGGGGCGGAAATCATCAAGGGACGCAGCGGGGGCGACCCCTCGGCGGTCATCTACGATTCGATACAGGCGGCTAAATCGAGGGGCTGCGACGTGGTGATTGCGGACACGGCCGGGCGTCTGCATACCAAGGTGAACCTCATGGAAGAGCTCAAGAAGATGAAGCGGATAGTGGGGCGCGAGGTGGAGGATGCGCCGCACGAGATGTTGCTGGTGCTGGACGCCACCACCGGACAAAACGCCATAACCCAGGCGCGCATGTTCCACGAGGCGCTTGGCGTCACCGGCATCGCGCTCACCAAGCTGGACGGCACCGCCAGGGGCGGCGTGGTGATAGGCATCGTGAACGAGCTGGGCATACCGTTGAAGTTTATAGGGGTGGGCGAACAGGTCGAGGACCTTCGCCCCTTCGACCCTTCTGATTACGTGGAAGCCCTCTTTCAGGAAGCCTGATACGGGATTTTAGTTTATGGTTTAACGTGCTTCTGGTATCGTGGGTCGTGAACGATGGCATGGAAAGTATTTACAGGCGCGTACGGCTTTTCGGGTTTTTCTTGAGCCGTGCTTACCGTTTGTCTGGCTGGATTGTGGCGGCGCTGAGCCCTCATCGGGTGAATATCATCTTTATGGCAATCACAAGCAGTGCCACTCCGAATACTCTTTCAAGCACTGAGTTAGGCAAGCCGGTTGCCATCCTGGCGCCCAGGTAGCCGCCGAAAAAGAAGCCTATGCACACAAAGCCGGCGATTTTTAAGTCCACATATCCCTGCCTGTAATAGGTCCATGCGGCCAGGAATCCTATCGGAGGAACCAGCAAAGCCAGCGTGGTGCCCTGCGCCTGGTGCTGAGAAAGACCGAAAAAAAATATCAGCGCCGGTACGATAAATACTCCGCCGCCGATCCCGATCAATCCGCTGAGAGCCCCTGCGGCCAGTCCCAGAATCATGTAAAGGAAAATGTCAATCATCTTCAGCGTTCCTCCTTATATAGGCGAAGGTTTGAAGCCTCTCAAAGCATAATGCCGCATTAAACATTCGAGCGAGGACTGGGAACCGCGGGCCTTTTGATGGACGAAATACTCAGCCGCTTATTATCGTACTGTAAGCGCTATTTCTTTTCCAGTTGGCTTAAAGCCTCCTGAAACTTCTGGTTGGCGATCTGAACGTACACGTCGAGAGGTATCAACTCCCGGCTGATCACGGCCAGGGTTTCGTCGGACATTCTGCCTTCTCTGATTAATTGACGTCCTGCATCCCTGGCGGCATCGAAAACATCCTGCATGGGAAGGTCCGCCTCCAACATGGCCCTGAGACCGCCTCCATGCGGACGAAGCAGCGCCCCGGCGAATTCGCTGCCGGCGTTCTTGCAGAAGGCTTTCACGTGGGTGACCAAAGGGTCGAAGTTATCCATCTCCCAGAAACCGCAATTAGCCACCAGCACGACTTTGCAGCCTCCGCAACCCCAGCGGCGGGGGTGGCGGCAGTGGCCGTCTCTTAGCTCGAAGAGGGGCTGGCGGCGGTGGCCGTCCTTTAGCTTGAAGAGAGGCTGGAGCAGCGGAATCATACGATCCAGCAGGTTTTTTAGGGGACCGGTCATGCCATCCACGTACACGGGGGTGGCCAACACCAGGACGTCTGCATCATTAATCTTCGGGATCAGCTCTTGCATATCGTCTTTCTGAAAACACCGGCCCGGCGTCTTCAGCCAGCAGTTGAACTCACCCAGGCAGGGGTTGATCTTGAGCTTCAAGGTGTAAATCAGCTCTACCTCCGCCCCCGCCTTACGCATGCCCTCCAGGAGGGGATTAAGTATGAGAGCGGTGTTCCCTCCCTCCATCCTGGGGCTGCTGTTGAATGCAAGAACTTTCATGTTTCGGTTCCTTAATTTTACCCGGGTTAGCTCTTCCCATGAGCGAAATGTTTTTCGTTACGGCAGGTGACCTGACTTGATGTTAGTTAATAGTATATAGGGCCGGGCTTGAGGTTTTTACCCATGCCCAGCGTGGCCTTGAAGAGCTCGTTTATCCTGTCTGCGGTTAGCGGCGAATCATGGTAGAAGTATCTCTCCGGCCCTGGCTGCGCCCAGAGGGTTATCTTGCCTCCGCCGATGCCTATGACCTGTCCCGACACTTCAGCGGCCTCATCTCCGGCCAGGAAGAGCACGGCCGGGGCTATCTCCGAAGGGTTGCTGAGGTTGAGTATGTTTTTCTCGATGGGCTTGCCCGCCTGCTGGCTGCTGTCGGCGCTGGCCTGGACGGATTGGGCCATGCGCGTGAGCGCCAGCGGGGCGATGGCGTTGCAGGTGACGTTATAACGGGCCATATCCCTGGCCACGGCATAGGTGAACCCTATGATCCCCGCCTTGGCCGCAGAGTAGTTGGCGCAGCCCGTCTCGCCGCGGGAGGCGTCGGAGGCTACGTTTATTATGCGCCCGCTCTTCTGCTGTCTCATATAGATGGCGGCGAATTTGGTGCAGGCGAAATGTCCCTTGAGGTGTACGCCCAGGACCCCATCCCATTCCTCTTCGGTCATGTTGAATATCATGCGATCCCTGACGATACCTGCATTGTTCATTAATATGTCTATCTTCCCGAAATTTTTAATGGCGGTGTCGATTATCCTCTCCGCTCCCTCCATGGTGGCTACGCTATCGTAGCTTGCTGCCGCTTCCCCTCCAGCTTTTCTTATTTCATCCACCACCTCATCCGCCGGCGCCTGCGAGGCTCCTTCTCCTGACACCGCGCCTCCGATGTCGTTCACCACTATTCTTGCCCCGGCCTGAGCGAGCAGCAGCGCCGCAGCTTTTCCTATGCCCCTGCCCGCGCCCGTAACCACAGCCACTTTATCCTGTAGTTCCACTCCCATAACCCTTCCCCTCATAAATGTAAGCCCGAAATTGTTAAATCTTTGTCATACCCGGCAAGAAGGCACAGATATTTCTTATCGTGTGCAGAATACAATATTGATTTCAACTCGACAACATTAACATTAATAGAATACCGTCTCGCTTTGACGCATATTATGAAACGCTCTTCGTCTTGCCCTGTATCATGGTTTCAAACGTAATAAGTCAGGCAGACGTTAACCCCGGTGTGGT
>CAYVLI010000354.1:0-3425 GCA_964452105.1 uncultured Nitrospinota bacterium | reverse complement strand
TTACCTGTGCTGTCGGGTCTCCGCACCCGACAGGATTCTTGGTTCCGGGATGAACCGAAAGCCGAAAGGATAAGATAAATGGCGACAGAAAGCGTGACTACGGTGCACGGTGTATGCGGCATATGCCCCGGCGGCTGTGGGGTGGACATAACCCTCAAAGACGGCAAGATGACGGGGATAAAACCGACGGAGGGACACCCCCTGGGAATAGTCTGCCCCAGGGGGGCCAGGTCTCATGAGATAGTCTATTCACCCGACCGCCTCAAGTACCCCATGAGGCGTACGGGGGAACGAGGAGAGGGTAAGTTCGAGCGGGTGAGCTGGGACGAGGCCCTGGACTGCATCGCCGACAATCTGAAACGCATCGCCGAGACGCACGGCGCCCGCTCCATCATGCACTACATCGGGCGGGGTAACTTCGAGCAGTCCCTGCAGGACATGCTGGCCCCGGAGGGCACCAAAGGCCCGGGCCAGAGCAACCTCTTTTTCCCGTTAGGGTCGCCCAATTCGGCCGGCTGCGGTTCCATCTGCTTCGTTTCCTACGGAGTCTTCGCTCCCCTTACCACACTGGGCACAGGGATAAGGAGCACCTACAACGATTACCAGAACGCCGACCTCATAGTAATCTGGGGAGCCAACCCGGCTACGGACTCGCCCCCCATAGCTCTCCGCTACATTCAGGAGGCTAAGAAGAGGGGCGCGGAAGTCATAGTAATAGACCATATGCGCAATGAATCGGCGCGCAGGCTGAACGCCGAGTGGATACCGGTCCGACCGGGAACGGACGGAGCTCTGGCCCTCAGCATGATGAACGTAATAATCGAGGAAAAATTCTATGACAGGGAGTTCGTTGAGAACTGGACGCACGGGTTCGACGAACTGAAGGAGTATGTCGAGGAGTTTACACCCGAGAAGACTGAAAATATCTGCCGGGTAGGAGCGGAGACCATCCGGGCGACGGCCAAGAAAATCGCCCACGCCAAAGGCGCAGCTCTCTGCTCCTACACCGGCCTGGAATACAGCAACAGCGGCGTGCAAAGCATCAGGGCTTCTCTGATACTGTGGGCGCTTGCGGGCCATCTGGACGTACCGGGGGGACTGGTATTCCATAACGCCAGGCCGCTTAAGTACAATCGACGGGAGATACCCATCCCTGAGGAGAAACTCATAGGGTCCGATGAATACCCCCTGTTCACCAGGGTGCTCAAGACCGCCCACTTCATGGAAGCGCCCAGGGCCATCCTGGAGGGAGACCCCTACCCCATCAAGGCGCTCATCATCGGGGGGAGCTCGCTTTTGACCTCTTATGCGGACGTAAAACTATGGGAGCGCTGCCTCTCGGCGCTGGAGTTCATCGTTGTGGTGGACAGGTTCATGACCGCCGACACCCGATACGCGGACGTGGTACTACCTTCTACCACTTATTATGAGACGGACAGCTATGTCGTGTCTCCAGGCCACGTTCAGCTCAGGCGCAAGGTCATCGAACCCATAGGCGAATCCAGAGGCGACTACACCATCTATGCCAACATTGCAGATAGATTAGGATACGGCGACTTCTACCCCCAAAGCGAGGAGGCCATGGTCGAATACGTGTTCAGAGATTGCAAGGTTTCCCTTGAAGAGCTTAAAGCCAACCCCAAAGGGATCAGCATCCCTATGCCGGAGCCGGTCTATAAAAAATATGAGAAGGGGATGCTGCGGCGAGACAAGAAGCCGGGGTTCAACACCCCCACAGGGAAATTCGAGATATCCAGCGCCATGCTCAAAAAGCATGGCTACGAACCTCTGCCCAAATATGAAGAGCCGAAAGAAGGCCCTGTTGCTTCACCGCAAATGCTGGAGGAATACCCGCTTGTGCTGAACACGGGCGCCCGCATACAGTCCACCTTCCGCAGCCAGCACCTGAATATCCCCGGTCTGATAAGGATGCAGCCGGAGCCGCAAATACTAATTCATCCGGATGACGCCGCTTCGAGGAATATAAGCGATGGGAACAGGGTGATGGTCAAGACGGCCAGGGGTGCGGTCCCTTTTCACGCCCGGATCACCGAAGACATTATGCCGGGGGTAATAGAAGCGAACGTGGGAGGGGGAGGCCCCCTCGGCCCCGAATCGTGGCAGGAAGCAAATACGAACTATCTCACCGATCATCAAAACAGAGATCCCATCTCCGGCTTCCCGGTATTTAAAGCATTACTCTGTCAGGTGGAGAAATTATAAAAATACTTTAAGTGTACCTTATCTCACAAAGGAGACATCACTATGAACGCGCGGGAACTATACCATGCGGTGCTCAATTTCGAGAAGGGATGCGGAACGCTGAAGTGGGAATTCGGCTACTGGTACCAGACCATCGAGCGATGGTACAAGGAGGGGCTGCCTGAGAAGTCGGGTATAAAAGGCGCTCCCGGACCGGCGGAGGGGATTGGCGCCGAAGCCGCCCCCTGGCCTGCCGGGGGCACGCAGAGGGATAAGGACGCACACGAATATTTCGGTTTCCACAAAGGCATCTTCAGGCTGCCGATGCGCTGCTGGTTCTACCCTCTGTTCGAGGCTCAGGTGCTTGAAGAGGATGAGGAGAACGTAATAACCATAGACCGCATGGGCGTCAAGATGAAGACGCAGAAGGGCATCTCCAGCACCCCCGGCTACCTGGACTGGCCGGTGCACAACATGGAAGAATGGGAGCAGCTCAAGGACGAACGCCTGCAACCGACCTTGGAAGGAAGGCAGCCCAGAAACTGGGAACAGCTCAAAGAAGACATGAAGGACCGCGACTTTCCCATGATCATGGGCGGATTACCCTGCGGCTTCTATGGCTCCCTCAGATACCTGATGGGCGAGGTGAACCTGCTCATGGCCTATTATGACAACCCCGAACTGGTGCACACCATAAGTGACCACCTGGCCAACTTCTGGATAGAGCTATGGAGCCGGATATTGCAGGAAATCGAAGTGGACGCCATATACTTTTGGGAGGATATGTGCTCCACCAAGGCCTGCAACGTCTCTCCGGATACTTTCCGGGAGTTCATTATGCCTTACTACAAAAGAATTACCTCGGCAATGAGAGAGTTGGGAGTAGAGCACTTCCTGCTGGACACCGACGGCAACTGCTGGGAGCTCCTACCACTTTTCATGGAAAGCGGCATCACCGGCCTCTACCCCATGGAGGCGGCGGCGGGGATGGACGTGGTGGAGGTGAGAAAAAAATTCCCCCGGCTGGCCATGCTGGGAGGAATAGACAAACATAAGATAGCGCAAGGGAAGGAATCCATAGACGAGGAGCTGAACTATAAAGTGCCTTTCATGCTGGAGCAGGGTGGCTACGTCCCGCTAATAGACCATTTTGTTTATCCCGAAATATCCTGGGAAAACTTCAAATACTACCGCACCCGCATGCACGAAATGATAGACTCGGC
>CAYVLI010000353.1:0-3440 GCA_964452105.1 uncultured Nitrospinota bacterium | reverse complement strand
AAAGTTATTTATTGTATTAGTAGTGACTAACCCCCAAACCCCCTAAAAAGGATACCATTCATCCCCACACTAAAGTGTGGGGTTTTCTGGTATATTTTTATAAACGACGCGCGGCAAGGGAGGATTAAGAATGGCTGAATCGAAATGCTCGCTGTGCAATTCCATGGTGCCGGAGGAGAGCTTCTACATGCACCGAAAGATGGAGAAAGCCATCATAAACCTGATTAAAAAGAAGAACCCCAACTGGGTTGAGACCGACGGCTCCTGCGCCAGGTGTTACGAGTACTACCGCGTTCTGGCCGAGGAGGAAACGGATTCCAGTAGTTGAGAGAGAGCTGAACAGTTGTATTGGAGATGCCCAAAATGCGGCGCCGAGTCGGGCGAGCCGAGAAACCCCTTTCCTACGGTGGATATAATAATAGAGTGTGAAACCGGGGAAGGCGAAAGTGGAGTCGTCCTCATAAAGCGGAAAAACCCTCCTTTCGGTTGGGCGCTGCCTGGAGGATTCGTGGATTACGGCGAAAGCCTCGAGGAAGCGGCGGTGCGCGAAGCAAAGGAGGAAACTTCTCTAAATGTGAAGCTGGAGAGACAGTTCCATTCTTATTCCGATCCCGACCGCGATCCCCGTTTCCATACCGTGACCACCGTCTTTTTAGCCATAGCTAAGGGCCGTCCCCTGGCTGCGGATGACGCCAGAGAAGCGGCCCTGTTTCATGAAGGGAACATTCCGGATCTGGCCTTCGACCATGCCCGAATCCTGAGCGATTACTTTCGCTACCGTTCGGGCGAGAACCTCTGGGGTTAATTCTTTATCTTGCTCTTATAGTCGTCTATGGCCGATTTCAGCGCGTCCTCGGCCAGGACGGAGCAGTGAATCTTGTTCTTGGGCAGGCCGTCCAGTGCTTCTATGACCGTCTTGTTGGATATCTTGAGGGCTTCTTCTATGGTCTTCCCTTTCACCAGCTCGGTGACCATGGAACTGGTGGCGATGGCCGCCCCGCAGCCGAAGGTCTTGAACTTGACGTCCACTATGGTATCGTTCTCTATCTTTACGAACAGCTTCATGATGTCGCCGCAGGCGGGGTTCCCCACCGTGCCCACACCATCGGGGTTCTCTATCTTCCCCACGTTGCGGGGGTTCTCGAAGTGATCCATAACTTTATCGCTGTATAACATTTCTATTCGTCTCCCTGCAAGTAAGAGATTAAATCGATTATTCATCCCACAATGGTGACATGGCGCGTACTTTCTCGACTATTCCGGGTAGCACTTCCATAGTATATTCTATATCCTCCTGGGTGTTCATGCTACTCAGGCTGAATCGCAGCGAGCCGTGGATTATCTCATGGGGTATGCCCATGGCCTGAAGGACGTGGGAAGGCTCCAGCGAACCGGAAGTGCAGGCGGAGCCGGTGGAGATGGCCACGCCTTTGAGGTCGAGGTTTATGAGGAGCGATTCCCCCTCCACGAACTTGAAACTTATGTTGGTGGTGTTGGGGAGCCGCTTTTCCGGGTGTCCGTTGACCTGTACCTCGGGTATGGTATCCACTATGGCGGCCTCGAGCTTATCCCTGAGCCCGCTGACGTAACCGTTTCGGGCTTCCATGTCCTGGGCTGCGAGTTCGAAAGCTTTTCCCGCGCCCACGATTCCGGCGACATTTTCCGTTCCCGCCCTGCGGTTGTTCTCCTGATGGCCGCCGTGTATCAGGGGGTTCAGTTTGGTCTTCTTCCTGAGGTAGATGCCGCCGACGCCCTTGGGGCCGTGGAGCTTGTGCGCGGAGAAGGTGAGCATGTCCAACTCCAGCTTTTTCACGTCTATTTCTATTTTGCCCACGCTCTGCACGGCGTCTGTGTGGAAGGGTATTCCCCTCTCCCTGGCGATGGAGGCTATCTCGGCCAGGGGCTGAAGGACGCCTGTCTCGTTGTTGCCGTGCATGATGGTTATGAGTATGGTATCGTCCCTGATGCTGTCCCTGAGTTCCTGGGTATCTATGATGCCGTATTTATCCACGGGGAGGTTGGTTATCTCGAAGCCGTTTTTGCCAAGGAACTTGCAGGTATCCAGCACGGCGGGGTGCTCTATGGAGGAGGTTATGATATGCCGCCCCTTGTCCATGTTCATGTAAGCCGTGCCCTTTATGGCCATGTTGTCGGACTCGCTTCCTCCGCTGGTGAAGACTATCTCCGAAGGTTCCGCGCCCAGCATGGCGGCGATCTTCTCGCGCGCCTCTTCCACGGCTTTCCGGCACTCGCGTCCGAACCAGTGGATACTGGAAGCGTTGCCGAAGTTTTCCCGGTAACATGGAAGCATGGCTTCCAGGACTTCCTGGTACAACGGAGTCGTGGCGTTGTTGTCAAAATATACCCTGTGCAATTGAGCTCCCTCCTCCTGGCTATGAATAGGGCAGGGCAAGCGCTGCCCCTACCAATGAAAAATGATTATCCTTTTTGCGATGACTTGACCTTTCTGTCACAGATGTCCTGTATGGTGGTGTTCTCAAGTATTTTAATGGTCTCTTCCCTTATATCCTGCCAGAGCCAGCGAAGCTCGCAGGAGTCCCCCCCTCTGTTCTTAACGCATTCGAACTCGTCGCATTCGTTGAGGCAGTCCACCGGCGAGGTGGACACGTCCATGGTCTCTATTATGCTGGCTACCGTCACTTCCGAAGGGTGCTTGTCGAGATAGTAGCCGCCCCCGGGCCCGCTCTTGCTCTCAAGAATTTCTGCGTTTTTCAGCGCCGTGAGTATCTGCTCCAGAAACTTCAGGGGAATCCCCTCATGGCCGGAGATTTCCTTCAACTGGATGTATCCTTTTCCATACCTGCGAGCGAGGTAGTTTACCGCCCTCAGTGCATATTCAGCTTTAGCCGAAATCTTCATGACTCTTCTTTTATTCTCAACCGAGGAGGAATTTCTTTAACCTCTCTGATTATGCTAATGGGCTAATTCCCTATCTGATTAGTAGGGATTATAACGCTCGTCTTAAAAAATGTCAACTTTTTTTCTCTTTTTTTAAGACGCAGGCGAGAACAGGGTCTCCTGCGGGCCTTGTTTCCGCCCCCTTTGTTGCGCAAGCCCACTGAGGGCGACCGCCGGTCGCCCCTACCCCTCTCGAATCATAAATTGGGCATCATGAATCCGGTATTCTGCTTCTAATATCCTTAATCCTTTAAATAACCTCTCAATAGTGTATCCTCAAAAAGTCCTATTTGATACTGCCTCTTTTTTACGTTTAATGTCTATTGTCATTCCCGCGAAAGCGGGAATCCAGTGTTTTCAATGATTTGTTCCTCACCTGGATTCCCCGGTCAAGCCGGAGAATGACAGGAAGCAAACTTTTTTAGGACACACTCAAAATCCATTGACATCCGTCCTGCCCCGGCTGCCGGGCTTTTGCAAGAAATACTTTTTTTGGAATTATTACATAATACCAAAGGGCA
>CAYVLI010000352.1:1806-3450 GCA_964452105.1 uncultured Nitrospinota bacterium | reverse complement strand
GCGCGGACTTCCTGGAAAACGGTTACACGCTCGAGGAAGGATGCAAAGTAGCCAGGGCCCTCTCTGATGCCGGTATAGACTCCATCGAGATGAGCGGCGGCGTGGTCGGCGGCGGCAAGGGTACACTTAACGTGGATAACGTACCCATAAGGCCCAACATAAAGATACCCGATGACGAGGCATACTTCATCAAGGAAGCGGAGGAGTTCAAGAAGCACATAGAAGTGCCTTTCATGTTGGTGGGCGGGTTGCGTACGCCTGCCCTCATGGAGCGGATGCTAATCGAGGAGAGATGCGAGTTCGTCTCATTATGCAGGCCCTTCATCATGGAGCCGGACCTGGTGAACAAGATAAAGGCAGGGCAGGAGGATCCCGCAGGCTGCGTCTCCTGCAACCTCTGCCTGACGAGGCGCACCGATCCCGTGCAATGCCACTACCTGAAAGAAAAACAGAAAAAAAAAGGTAAGTGAACTGTCTCAGGGGGAAACCCTTCTGAAGAAAGGTTTCCCCCTGACCCCTTTTCCAAGACTTTTATGCATGGCTTAGATACCAAAGTTTTGGGAGGGAGTTTGAGGGAACACTTTTCCAAAAGGGTTCCCTCGATAACCGATAATGGAGATTTTGATATGGAAGGGAAGCTGGGTTTCATAGGCGTGGGCAACATGGGAGGCCCCATGGCTGCAAACCTGCTCAAGGCGGGCTACTCATTGGTGGTGCACGATATACGGCCGGAGGCGGTCGAAAAAGTTGTGAAACTCGGCGCCGAGAGAGCAGGTTCTGCAAGCGAAGTAGCCGCCGTCTGTCATGCGGTGATAACCATTTTGCCTACATCAAAAGAGGTGGAAGAAGTGGTGCTCGGCCCCGCCGGCATAGCAGAAGGCGCCGGGGAAGGGAGCATAGTCATCGACATGAGCACCTCCTACCCCGGCAGCACCCTCATGACAAATCAGAAGCTCAAAGAGATGGGCATCAGGATGATGGACGCGCCGGTGAGCGGCGGCGTAAAGGGTGCGGTGGAGGGGACGCTATCGGTGATGGTGGGCGGAGATGAAGAACTGTTCAGGGAGTTCAAGCCCGTGTTCGAGGCTGTGGGTAAGAGTGCTTTCCACCTGGGCGAAGTTGGCGCGGGGCACACCATGAAAGCCATAAACAACTTCCTCTCGGCCTGCTCGCTCGTAGCCACCTCGGAGGCCGTGGTGCTTGCCGCCAAAGCGGGGTTAGACCCGGCTAAAGTGGTCGACCTGCTCCAGGCGAGCAGCGGCAGGAGCTATTCCACGGATTACAAATTCCCCACCTTCATCCTGCCCAGGAAATTCGACGCCGGGTTCTCAATAAAACTTCTGCATAAGGACCTGGACATCCTCGTCCGGCTGGGACGGGAGTTGAAGGTGCCCATGTTCGTGGCCAACATGGTGGAACAGATGTACAGCTACGCCTGCAGCCAGGGCAAAGGGGACCTGGACCATACCGCCATAATAAAAATACTGGAAGAATGGGCGGGAGTCGAAGTAAAGGGATAAATTGCCTTGACAACACTTTTCCCATACATTAGAGAATAGAAAAAGACCGACAGAGCCGGGATGGCGGAAGTGGTAGACGCAAGGGACTTAAAATCCCTCGGAGTTATGCTCCGTGCCGGTTCGA
>CAYVLI010000352.1:0-1706 GCA_964452105.1 uncultured Nitrospinota bacterium | reverse complement strand
AGCTTTGCTCATTCAGTCTCCCCTTCCTGAAGGAGGGGGCCAATGGGTCAAGAGGAGGTAGAAGTGGTATTGCTCAAACGCGTCTTGATAAGCAACCGCGGCGAGATTGCTATACGCATCGCTAAGGCCGCCTCCGCACTCGGTGTGGACTCTGTGGCTATATACGCTCCTGTCGATTCTCTGTCGCTCCACACTCGCTTCGCGACTGAAACGCGCATGATCGGTGAGCAAGGAGGGAAAACGGGAGACTCCGTGCGTGCATACCTCAATGCCGATGCGCTCGTCAGGACTGCAAAGGAGAGCGGATGTGATTGCGTTCACCCGGGTTATGGTTTCTTGTCCGAGAACGCCGCATTCGCCGAGCTGTGCGCGTCCGAGGGCCTCACTTTCATTGGCCCACCGCCCGCGGTGCTCTCCCTGTTTGGAGACAAGATTAAAGCGCGCTCGCTCGCGCAGTCGCTGGATATCCCCATCGTGCCGGGAAGCGCTGAACAACTGGCATCACCGAGCGAGGCGGCGGAGCTGGCGCGTGACCTTGGCTACCCCGTTATGCTCAAGGCGTCGGCGGGCGGGGGTGGACGCGGTATGCGTGTGGTAGAAAGCGCCGAGGATATGGCCGAGGCATTTGAGCGCAGCCGCAGCGAGGCAGAGGCCGCCTTCGGAGACGGCTCCCTGTTCGTAGAGAAACTCATCGCTCGGCCGCGACACATAGAAGTGCAGGTGCTGGCGGATTCGCATGGCAACGCGGTACACCTCTATGAGCGGGACTGCTCGGTACAGTTGCGAAACCAGAAGGTCGTGGAGGTGGCGCCTGCGCCTGCGCTGGATGCAGCTCTGCGGGAGAGGATTCACGCGGACGCCATCAAGCTCGCCCATGCTGCTAAGTATGTCAATGCGGGGACCATGGAGTTCCTCGTCTCTCCTGAGACCGGCGAGCATTTTTTCATCGAGTGCAACCCGCGGATCCAGGTGGAGCACACGGTCACGGAGCAGGTTATGGGCGTTGACATTATCGAAGCGCAGTTCCAAATCGCATCCGGCGCATCGCTGGCATCGTTAGGTTTCGGCGACCAGCGCTCCGTAGGCGCTCCGCGGGGCTTTGCGGTGCAGGCCAGGGTTGTCGCACAGGGTGCAGGCACCATTACAGCGTACAAGGAACCCTCGGGTCCTGGAGTGAGGGTCGACGCCTGCGGTTACCTGGGCTACGCCCTGCAGCCGCAGTTCGACCCGCTGTTGGCGAAGGTGATTTGCTCGTCCGGCTCTTCCTTCACCTCGGCCCTCGACCGGACGCTCCATGCGCTGTGCGAGTTCCACATCGCGGGGCTGCCCACTAATCTGGCGCAATTGTGCGCCATACTCTCGCACCCCATAGTCCGGGCCGGTGATACCAGGACATCGTTCCTGACGGAGGAGCCCCAGATTATGGGTGCCTCACCCTCCTCTTTCCCTGGCAGCGGGAACGGCAGCATCCTGGCCCTACTGGAACAACAAGCAACGACCATGGGCGTGAATATGGGCATGGGTGCAGGTGCGATTTCGTCGGCCGCGTCTCCGATGCCTGTACTGGAAGTGGAGGCCGGCCAGCGAGCCATTGAGTGCCCCATAGGGGGCTCTGTCATAGAGGTTCGAGTTAAAGAAGGCGCCACCGTGGCCGCAGGTGATACGATACTGGTCGTCAGCGCCATGAAGATGGAAACCATAGTCGC
>CAYVLI010000351.1:0-3453 GCA_964452105.1 uncultured Nitrospinota bacterium | reverse complement strand
GATGAACTCGCGGCGCGGCTCCACCTGGTCGCCCATGAGGATGGTGAAAAGCTCGTTGGACGTGTAAAGGTCGTCCACGGTGACCTGCAGCAGAATCCTGCGCGCGGGATCCATGGTGGTCTCCCACAACTGGTCGGGATTCATCTCGCCCAATCCTTTGTAGCGCTGTATGGTCAGGCCCTTCCGCCCTATTCCCTTGACCTTTTCCACCAGGACTTCCTTCGATTCGACGGTTATGTTCTCCCCGTCCTCCATGGAGATAACGAAGGGGGGCTGATCCATATCCCGAACCCTGCGATAGCTCTCCTTGAGGTTGCGGAAGAGCGCCGAGGATATCAACTCCCAATTCAATGCCGCTTCGATGTGGCGCCCCCGAGACCTGCAGGAGAAGACCACTTTGTGCAGGTTGGTCTCCTCGTCGATGTGGAACCTGAACAGCACCCGTTTGAGGTCATCGTTGATATCCACAGGCTTTGCGTGGTCGCCCACCACTTTTTTCCCTTCACCGCGCTTCACGGCGCGGATGCTGAAGCCGAGGTCCAGGAGCTGCTTCTGCTTCTCGAGGAGGAGCGGCTTGACAGCCTCCCATACGAAGGGCGGCCTCGCACCGTTTGGGTGCAGCTCCTGGTATATGCTTTCCATGGACTTCTTGAGCCTGGCTATGTCGGCGAAATGTCTTTTGTCCAGGTCCGCTTTTATGAGGGGTTTGATGAAGAAACGCGGGTACCCGCGCCGCTCGAGCGCTCCGAGGTAGCGATCGTGTTCAGAGAGCTTTTTGAGCAGGGCTACAAAGTTTTTCCCGGCATATTCCTTGCCGTTTCCGGCCAACTTCAACTTGCCTTTTGATGCGCCCTGTTCGAGGACGAACTCCTCCATCCCCCCTTCATCCTTGAGGTATATCTCCTTTTTTCCGCTCTTCACCTTGAACAGCGGCGGCTGGGCGATATACAGGTAGCCCCTCTTGACCACTTCTCCCAACTGCCTGAAGAAGAAGGTGAGGAGGAGCGTTCTTATATGGGAGCCATCCACGTCTGCGTCGGTCATTATGATAATCTTGTTATAGCGTATCCTGGATACATCGAGGTCGGGACCTATGCCTGTGCCCAGTGCGGTGATGATGGTGCAAATCTCCTCGCTTTTGAGCATCTTGTCGAATCGAGCCTTCTCTACGTTCAATATCTTCCCTCTGAGGGGGAGGATGGCCTGGAAGGAACGATCCCTGCCCTGCTTGGCTGAGCCGCCGGCGGAGTCTCCTTCCACCAGATACAACTCGCATCGCTGGGGGTCCTTATCCGAGCAATCGGCCAGCTTCCCCGGCAGATGACCTTCATCCAGCAAACCCTTCCGGCGGGTCAAATCCCTGGCTCTGCGGGCGGCCTCTCGCGCTCTGTTGGCGTTTAAGGCCTTCTCGATTATTTTTCGCCCCACCGAAGGATTTTCCTCCATGAAGGAACTGAGGCCCTCGTTCACGGCAGCCTCCACGATGCCTTTCACCTCGCTGTTTCCCAGCTTGGTCTTGGTCTGCCCTTCGAACTGCGGTTCGGGCACCTGTACGCTGACCACTGCGGAAATTCCCTCTCGGATGTCTTCGCCGGTGAGGTTCTCCTTTACATCCTTCTTGAGGAGGTTGTGGCTGGAAGCGTAGGCGTTGGCGGTTCTGGTGAGGGCGCTCTTGAAACCGCTGAGGTGCGTGCCGCCCTCCAGGGTATTCACGTTGTTGGAGAAGGTGAATATCTGCTCGCTGTAGCCGTTGTTATATTGCAGAGCAGCTTCAACCTTGACTCCGTCCCTCAGGCTCTCCACGTAGATGGCCTTGGTGTGCAGGACGTTTTTACCTTTATTGAGGTACTTGACGAACTCTACTATTCCGCCTTTGTAAAGGAAGTCGTGGCTTTTCTCGGACCGCTCATCCGCGATGGTGATGTGCAAGCCTTTATTTAAGAACGCCAGCTCTCTGATCCTGGTGGTGAGTACATCGAAGCTGAACTCCGTTGTCTCGAATATCTGGTCGTCGGGCATGAAGGTGACTTTGGTGCCCCGCCCCTTCGTTTTGCCGGTCTTCGCGAGCGAAGCTACTGGATGCCCTCTATGGAATCGCTGGGAATAGACGTTTCCTTCTCTTCTTATCTCTACCTCGAGCCAATCCGAAAGTGCGTTGACCACCGAAAGCCCCACTCCGTGCAAGCCTCCGGAAACCTGATAGCTGTCCTTGTCGAACTTGCCGCCGGAATGCAGCTTGGTTAGAACCACCTCCGCTGCCGGTATGCCTTCCGTAGGGTGCATATCCACGGGTATGCCCCGGCCGTCGTCCACCACAGTCACGCTGTTATCGATGTGTATGGTGATATTAATGTTCTTGCAGACGCCGGCCATGGCTTCATCGACACTGTTATCCACCACTTCGTAGACCAGGTGGTGCAACCCGTCCGGTCCGGTGGAACCTATGTACATGGCCGGTCTTTTCCTTACGGCCTCCAATCCTTCAAGGACCTTTATGCTTCTGGCATCGTATTCCTTGCTCGCCACCTCTTTAATTTTCCTTTCCATTCCATGAGCGGTCATTTACAGGCTCTTTCCCTGGAGAGATCAGTAGATATTTTAAATCGGGCGCGAAGGTAAGTTCTACTTCTGTCGCTAATTTAATTATATCATGAACATGCCAGCACATTCTCTTAATTTTTCTCTTTTTCAAAAGTCTTTAGCTCATGCGCTGCTTTTGTATGGCTCAGGCTGCGGCCGAACTTAATCTTTATTAAAATAAGTTTTCAGGCCTTCGAAGGCGCTACTATCGGCAGTTACCTGCTCTTTGTCTAAGGCCTTGGCGCCGGACGCCCCTCTTTGGTGGGCGCCGTCTACAGGAGGGATGTACGTTTGTTACTTCTTAAAAACTTTCTTTCTTCATCTTGTGACGCAAGCGATTTTCATTCGATAACGTGGTTTTCGCCGGTTGTGGATTTCAGCTTTTCTTTTCCATTCCTCTCCCCTCTCCCGAGCTTGTTCGTAGTTTTCAGAAGCTCTTCGAGGGTGTAAGGGCTCACACTCGCATGGGCATTATTACGCAAAGGTATTCCTCGTTGCCCTTGCCTTTCAGCAAGCTTGCGCTCGCGACATCTATAAGCTTAAATACCACTTCTTCCTCTTCTATTGCCCCCAGGGCCTCTATTATGTACCGGGCATTGTACCCGGCTTCTATCTCTTCACCCTTTAGCTCAACATCTAATTCTTCCTTCGCCTCGCCCATCTCAGGGCTATTGGATCGCACCTCCATTTTATTTCCGGAAATCTGGAGAATCACCGGCTTCGACCTCTCGTTCGAGAGTATCGAAACCCTTCGTAGCGCTCTCAAAAACCGCTCTCTATTCAAGAGAACCTGCCTGCTGAACTCTGTTGGTATCACCTGGTTGTAATCGGGAAATTTTCCTTTTATCAGCCTACAATAAAAAATAATGCTTC
>CAYVLI010000350.1:0-3466 GCA_964452105.1 uncultured Nitrospinota bacterium | reverse complement strand
TGTTCCTTCTTTTCCTGTATGTGCTTCTTGCGTTCATGATTAATCCCACCGGTTGCTTCGGGTTCAATATCTTATGACGGCCTTGCTCTTGTTCATCAGGCTGTAGAGCTCTGCTTCCTTCATGAGCTCCACACCCTCGCGGATATCCATGCCCGCCAGCCTGCCCTCCACGCTTTCCTCGTCCGCCGCCAGCCTGCAGTTGAGGAGTTTGAGCATCTCCAGATGTTTTTCCGTTTCCAATGAACCGATGACTTCCGGTCTCAACGGTGTCAGCATATAGACGCCGTCTCCAAGAAACAGCACTTGCACACTGTTCTCATCGTTTAAGGTGAGGCCAACGCTCATGCGCAATGCTTCTGAGTTCCTGGATGTATTGAAGGGGGTTCGGGTAATCAGCACGGTCACGGCGTCTGCCATCTTCTCATCCTTAATTGAAGGCCAGGAATCTGTCCGATTCCGCCACGATGTTGGCCAGGTCGTACTGGCTCCCGAAGAGTATGGTCCCCTTCTTCTCCGCCTTCCGCTGCTCGGCGTTGTGGGCACAGAGGGACAGCTCGGCGCCCTTATCAACCAGGGCGTTCAGTGGTTCTGAGATTAAATGGTAAATTCCGTCGCACATGAGGAAGATCGAGACCTCCAGCCCTTCTTCAAGCGCGGCTTCGGCCAGCTTCACAACCGTATGCGCATCCTCGCTCTCCATTCCGGTGGTGAGCATGAACCCTAATTTTTTCTTCTCTCCCTGAATCATCCACCGACCCTCTATCCATGTCCTCTTGCAGCCTGAATGCTACAGAATTCCTCGTAATCGATGAGTTCTTTGATGGTCGGCTCCTCACCACATACGGGGCAGTCCGGGTCTCTGCGAAGCTTCATCTCTCTGAACCGCAAGGTCATGGCGTCGTAAAGGAGCAGTCGTCCCACCAGCGATTCTCCCACTCCCAGGATGAGCTTAAGCGTTTCCACGGCCTGCACCGTTCCTATCAGCCCCGGCAGGACGCCCAGGACTCCCGCCTCCTGGCAGCTGGGCACCATTCCCGGCGGCGGCGGATCGGGGTAGAGGCATCTGTAGCATGGCCCTTCTCCCGGCTTGAATACCGTAGCCTGCCCCTCAAAACGGAAGATGGAACCGTGAACGTTCGTCTTGCCGGTGAATACGCAGGCGTCGTTCACCAGGTAGCGGGTCGGGAAGTTATCGCAGCCGTCCACCACTATGTCGTAATCCCCGATGATTTCCATTATGTTTTCAGAGCTCAACCTCTCGTTATATGTAACCAGCTCCACATCGGGGTTGAGAGCATTCAGCTTCTCTTTGGCGGATTCGATTTTCGGACGTCCCAGGTCTCCGGTGTGATGAAGAATCTGGCGCTGAAGGTTACTCAAATCCACCACGTCCATGTCCACTAAACCTATTTTGCCCACTCCCGCCGCAGCCAGGTAATAGGCTGCAGGCGAGCCGAGCCCGCCGGCGCCGACGAGCAGGACTTTCCCCTCGAGCAGCTTCGTCTGTCCTTTACCCCCGACCTCGGGCAGTATTATGTGCCTGCTGTATCTGACTATCTGTTCCTCGGTGAAGTCGAACATTATCGCTCCCTATGCGTTCTCTTTTCTCCGTGCCTGTTAGACGCCCCCGGCTATGGCTGGTATAATGGAGACTTCATCGCCTTCCTTGAGCTGCGTCTTGTCGCCCTGCAGGAATCTGATGTCTTCATCGTTAATGTAGATGTTGACGAACCTGCGCAGCGAGCCAGTTTCGTCGAAAATCCGCTCTTTTATGCCAGGGTACTGCTTTTCGAGGTTATCGAACAGGGAAAGCACAGTTTCCCCTTCAACTGATACCTGGGCCTTGTTGTTGGTCAGTTTCTGCAGTGGAGTGGGTATTCTCACTTGAACTGGCATTAATTGCTTCCTCCTTGTTCATCTTGTTAAAATGCTCAGGTTAAATTCTCAACGTTACTTTAAAAGCGGGTTAATTTTTCCTGGCTTGACACGCAAACGAGTCGAGATGAATGTAGCGCTCCCCCGAATCGGGGAAGATCGCTACGACGTTTTTGCCCCGGCCGAGTTCCTCCGCCATCTGGAGGGCAGCGTAACAGGCGGCGCCCGACGATATGCCCACCAGAAGACCCTCTTCTGCGGCAAGTCTTCGGACAGCCTGGCAGGCTTCCTGCTCATCGACGGGGATTACCTTATCTATGATGTTCACATTAAGCACTTTGGGGATAAATCCGGGGCCGATTCCGGGTATGCCGTGAGGCCCTGGGGAACCGCCCGACAGGACTGCCGATTTATTGGGTTCCACGGCCGCCACCGCGATATCAGGGTATCTGCCTTTAAGCACTTCGCCCACGCCGGTGATAGTGCCGCCGGTCCCCACGCCTGCCACAAAGCAGTTCACCTCGTTTTGTCCCAGACTTTTTATGATTTCGACCGCCGTGGTCCTCCGGTGCGTTTCCGGATTCGCCTGGTTGTTGAACTGCTGAGGCATGAAATATCCGGGGTTTTTCACCACCAGTTCCTGTGCGGCATCAACAGCTCCGCGCATTCCCCATTCACGGGGGCTGAACGAAAATTCCGCTCCCAGTAAAGCGAGCAGCTTCCTGCGTTCTTCGCTTAATCCCTCCGGAGCGACCAGGATAATCCTGTAGCCCTTTGCCGCTCCAATCATGGCCAGCCCGATACCGGTATTGCCGGTAGTCGGTTCCACGATGGCGCCACCCGGTTTAAGCAATCCCCGCTCCTCGGCGTCGGTTATCATACCCAGCGCTATTCGGTCCTTCACGCTGCCACCAGGATTGAAGAATTCCAGTTTTGCATATATATCAGCCCTGCCAGGCCTGGACAGGCTGTTCAACTTGAACATGGGCGTCGAACCGATGAGGGAAGCTATCTCCCTCCTGCCTTTAGTCTTAGAGGTTCTCTTCCTGGTGACTTTTGACAAAACTATTATTCTCTTTTGATATGTTTTTTGTGTAAATATCCTTAAAACAACTATCAGGAACGAATAATAATAAACTTGTATAATTATGTCAAGAATTATTTTATTCAATCTGTAGAATACTTATTTACAGTTTTTAAAGGAAAAACCCCTGCAAAGAAAATTCATTACCGAAGTAGTGGTTGGGAATTTCCAGGAAGTGAAAGAGCGGTAAGTGCATTTTCTGGAGTCCATTATCCCGATGGGGAGGTTATTTTACGGTAATTGCATGTAAGCGGCCGCGCTGTGCTTTATGCTGTCCCGGTATGTACGTAATTGTGGAGATATCCCCGCAGGATTCGCTTTATCTTATAATGGCTTGTAAATCACCCTGTCCTGTTGTAAACTTTTGAGGCTTCCTAACAGTATTGACGTTATAGAATGGACCGAGGAAGTTATTCAGGGCGCCCTTGAAATTTCAGTTATTTGAGGTGATCCATGCTTGCGGTGGTGAAGACCAGGCCCGAAAAGGGTGTGGAACTGCTGGAGAGG
>CAYVLI010000349.1:0-3477 GCA_964452105.1 uncultured Nitrospinota bacterium | reverse complement strand
ATCTTTTTTTCGTACCTGAAAGACGGTTTTACGGATGCAATAGATGAAAGGCTGCAAAGCGCCCTGTCTCTCACGTTCAACTACCAGATAGAACTGAAGAGGAAGCGGCTTCTATGGTCGGACCCTAAGGTCGCCGATAAAATTATCGTGCACAGGGTAAAATATGACCCCCTCAAGAAGGAATACGTTTATACCAGGATCGAAGGAAAGCAAAAAGAGGAAAGGGTGACCAAGGATTACGATGAAATGCGGAGGTGGATCACCTACCTCGACGGCGTGAAATTAGGAGATTACAGCAAGCTCGAATCAGGCAAAAAATACTACGTCAGGATCAAGGCCGAAATAGAGCCGCTTAACACACCTTTCCCCCTGAAGTACTTGAAATTTCTCTTCCCTTTTCTGGATCAAGATACCTCCTGGCAGGAATCGGTTCCTTTCGTCATCAAGGCAGAAGATTAGATACTCCAGGGAAGAATAGTATCCGGGATTGATTTATCCGGTATGCACACTTAAACGCAAAGGTGCTGGCCTTGGACGAGAAAAATCAGAATACCGAAGCCGGAAAGCGCTCTAAAGTAAAACCCGGGAAGGGGCGTACTCGCAAGCTTATCCTGGCCACATTGGGGCTGGTGAGCGTGTTGTTTATCAATAAACTCTTTCTAAAGGGCATCAGTGCGCCCTCTCACACAGCCAATAACGCCCTCATCATCATCCTTTTCAATATAAATGTAATTCTGCTTATAGTCCTGGTCCTTCTTGTGTTTCGCAACCTTGTGAAACTTTATTTCGAGCGTCGAAGGAAGATTATAGGGTCCCGTTTTCGAACCAAGCTCATGCTCGCCTTCGTGGGATTCTCGCTCGTGCCTTCAGTGCTCCTCTTCCTTTTCGCCAGCGGTCTTATAACGGGCGCCATCGACCGCTGGTTCAACACCAAAGTCGAGCGTTCCCTGGACGAAGCGCTCCAGGTCGCTCAGCAGTTCTACAGCAATTCAGAGAAAAACGCCCTCTTTTACGCACATCGCTTCAGTGAAACAATTGCTGCAAAGCAAATGACTGAAAAGGAAAACAACATCTATCTAAAAAACACCCTGGAGAAAAAGCGTGAAGAACTGGGGTTAGACGGGATACAGGTCTATTCACTCGATCTGAACATCCTGGCTCAGTCCGTGAATGATAAACTGCCCCCCGGAATCCTGAACAAAATTGAACTCGGCGCTCTCAACAAGGCACTCTATGGCCAGGAAGTCAGCGAAATAAAGAGCACCGAGGCCGGTGATATCATACGTGCGGTCGTCCCCATCTTCCCGCCGAATTCCAGGTCCAATGTTCAGGGTATTATAGTAACTTCGTATTACATGCCGCAGGGAATGGTGAACCGCTTCAGCTCTATCACCGCTGCCTTTGAAGAGTACAAGCAGCTGAAGATACTGAAGAACCCCATCAAGGCCAGCTACGTCATTACCTTTCTTATTATAACTTTGCTGATAGTTTTCGCCGCGATATGGTTCGGGTTCTACCTGGCCCGGGGCATAACCGTGCCCATCCAGGAACTGGCCAAAGGCACCGAGGCCGTAGCCGAAGGGAGACTCGATTACAAGATTAAATTTGAGTCGGACGATGAACTCGGCCTCTTAATTAATTCCTTTAATAAAATGATTGAAGATCTCGGAAACAGCCGCAAGCAGGTGGAACGCGCCAACGCCGAACTCCGCGAGTCTAACGAGGAGCTGGACCGCAGGCGGATTTACATGGAAACAGTTCTCGAAAATATAACTACTGGAGTGGTCTCCATAGATGCAACCGGCAGCATCTCCACCATCAACAAATCCGCACAGTCGCTTCTGGGACTTTCTCCCAAAAACATTGCAGACAAACATTACGAAAAAGTATTAGGCAGCTATAACCTTTACAGTCAAAAACTCCTCGTGGACAGGGTCAACGAAAACTATCTCAAAAAGGTTGAGGAACAGATACAACTTAATATAAACGGTAAAAACCTTACCCTCATCGTCAACGTTAACCCCCTCATCGATGAATCTGGACAATACATGGGGAAGGTGCTGGTCTTCGACGATTTGACCGAGTTAATGAAAGCCCAGCGGGCAGCCGCATGGCGGGAAGTAGCCAGGCGTATAGCTCATGAAATCAAAAATCCTCTTACCCCCATTCAGCTATCAACTCAGCGGTTGCGCAAAAAGCATAAGGAAAAGGCGGACGACTACGAGAAAGTCTTTGATGAATGCACCAAGATAATCATTCAGGAAGTGGATGAACTGAAAAAACTGGTCAACGAATTTTCCAACTTCGCCCGCATGCCTGAAGCGAGACCGGAGCTGAATGATCTGCACAAGATTCTGGAGGATGTAGTCACCCTGTACCAGACCTCGACCAGGGGCATTCAGCTGCGCACGGAGTTCGATTCCAAGATTTCTCATATCAAGGTAGATAAAGAGCAAATCAAAAGGGTTATGTTTAACCTCATAGATAACTCCGTCGAGGCCATGGCCGGTAACGGGAAAATAGTACTAAGAACCTCCCTGAGCGATGAGCTTGATATGGTCCGGGTAGAGGTTAAAGATTGGGGAAGAGGCATTCCCGATGAGGACAAGGACCGTTTGTTCATGCCCTATTTTTCAACGAAAAGAGGCGGAACAGGCCTCGGGCTGGCCATAGTCAACAAGATAGTTTCAGACCATAACGGTTATATCAGAGTATCTGATAATCAGCCGACGGGAACGATTATGACGGTAGAGCTCCCCATAGATTCTCGAGCGAACAATTTGAAGACTGCAGTATAACCTCTCCGCGGTTATCAATAATCCAGGACACCATCAATTCGGTTGGAAGAAAGACATGGCTGGAGAACGCATATTAGTCGTAGATGATGAAAAAAGCATTCTCATAAGCATGCAGAGAATTCTGGAAGACGAAGGATTCATGGTCTCTCCTGCGGAAGATGGTGAAACCGCCCTGGAAAAATTGGAAAGGGATAATTTTGATCTGGTCTTCCTGGATGTGTGGATGCGAGGAATAGACGGGCTTGAAACTCTTGCACGCATAAAACAGAGATGGAAAGAAGTCATGGTAATAATGATCTCGGGCCATGGCACCATTGAGACGGCGGTGTCGGCGACCAAGCTGGGCGCTTACGATTTCATCGAGAAACCCCTCTCGCTTGAAAAAGTGCTGCTATCTACGGAGCACGCCCTCAAGCAAAAAGAGCTGGAGCGGGAAAATCTGGTCCTGAGACAAAAAGTAGAAAAAAAACACCACATGCTGGGCGACAGCCCGGCAATGAAGAATCTCAAACAGTTAATCGCCACCGCCGCCCCCAGCAACAGCAGAGTTCTCATTTGCGGAGAGAACGGCTCCGGCAAGGAGCTGGTGGCCAGGGCAATCCATCGGCAGAGCCGTTTTTCGGATGGACCTTTCGTGGAGGTCAACTGTGCGGCCATACCGGAAGAGCTTATAGAAAGC
>CAYVLI010000348.1:0-3499 GCA_964452105.1 uncultured Nitrospinota bacterium | reverse complement strand
CATTTACGCAGCTGGCCGGCCTGGAGGCGCTGCGGGGGCCGCAGGATGAGACCGTTGAGATGGTGAGACAGTTCAGGAGCAGGCGAGACCTTTTAGTGGAGGGCTTCAACTCCATACCAGGTTTGAGCTGCCATCTCCCCGGAGGCGCTTTCTATGCATTCCCCAACATCAAGTCTTTCGGCATGAGCAGTTCGGAGATGGAGGACTATCTCCTAAATGAGGCCGGGGTGGCAAGCCTGTCCGGTACAGGTTTCGGAATGCATGGCGAAGGCTACCTGCGCTTCTCCTACGCATCATCGGAAAACAATATCCGTAAAGCCATTGAGCGCATACGCGAAGCATTAGCCGGGTTAAATAAGTGAATTTCGAAAACCGGTAGAAGTATATATGCCGCAGGGACCAAAGTGCCTTGCTAACAGGCCCGCGGAGACTATTATAGCCTTGGGAGGTCGCACCGCCCATGAAAATGAGCAGGCGCTACAAAAATGTAAATATTGGCGATTCGCTTGAGCCTGTGACCGTAAAAATAACGCCTGATAGTGTAAAGAATTATGGAGCTCTCATGGACGACCTGAACTCTTACTATTCGGATAATCCGGACTTCGGAGGTCCTGTCGTGCACTCCTCTTTTGCTTCCATATTGATCTTCAGGCTGTTTAACGAACGCTTCCCCCCTGAACCGGGTGGTATCCACGCCAGGCAGGAGTTCGATTTTCGCCAGCCCATGAGGATAGGGATGCAGGTAAAAATCTCCGGGAAAATAGTAGATAAATATGAGAAGAAGGGAAGAAAATATGTAATCATAGAAATCAGGATAGAAGATGATGATGGCAACGCAATGGTGACAGGCAGGACTTATTCAATAGTCCCCCATTGAAGGGAGAGAATGAGATGGGTCTGGCGGCGAAAGAGACGAAGGTAGGTGATGAGCTTCCGGTAACCACCAAATCCATCGACCAGACAATGATAGACAGTTACGGGAAGCTCAACGGCGACAGCAACCTCATCCACTATGACAGGGACTTCGCCCGGAAGTGCGGCTTCCCCGATACCATTGCCCACGGCCTCATGACTTTCGGGTTCATCTCCGAAATCATGACTCGTTTCTTTGGTCGGGGCTGGGTAAGCGGAGGAAAGATCAAAATGATTTTTGTGGCGCCTGTTCATCCCGGCGACACCATTTCCGCAAAAGGGAAGGTGAAGGGAAAGGCGCCGGAAGGTGAGGCTCTAAGGGTTGTAGTGGAAACCTGGTGCGAGAACCAGAAGGGGGAGCGGGTTCTGGTCTGCGAGGCGAGCGGGCTGGTCAGTTAAGGCTCAAGCAAAGATTCCTTATATACCGATGCATTGGGTCGAGTTGCCTGTCTATATACGAGACGTCCCTCATCGAGGGGCGTTGTCCTCAGCAGGAGAACAACAGATAGATAAAAGCCCTCCCTGAGAAAACACGTATCTTCGATGAATTATCGGTTCAGGTACAGGAGCAGTGGCTCAGGGCTATCTGATTTTGTTCGGGTTACAAATCAGGCCTTGATATTTTGTTTTTTGCAAAAGTCCACGTATTTTTTCAGGGCCTTTGCTCCTCTCTCGAAGCTGGGATATGAAGGTATTCCCCCCTCTTCCAGGCGCCCCCTCAGCTTAGCCGAATAATCATCCATGTAACTCGATGAAAGGATGGCAAGCAGGGGTTTAGCGGTGCTTTTTTTGAACTTGAAGAGCATTTTGAAGAACTTGTCTTCAAAGTTCGGGTCCGACTTGAATCTGCGGTATAGGAAGTTGACGGATAGCTCTACAATTATAGAGTCCACATTCCTGTCTTCCTCCAAAAGCTTCAAGACAGTCTCCGTGCTGTCCCCGGCCACCCAGTTCTGGCCCATGTCGATGGGATTCTTGTAACTCCCGCCTATGATGTTGAAGAAAGATGAGAGCTTTTTATACGAGGCAGGGCTGAGCATGGGCACATTCAGACCGGCTTTGACGAAAGCGTCCGTTATAACTACCGATTGCCCCCCCGTCATGGACACCAATCCCACCCTGAAGCCTCCTGCTCGTTTGCAGTAGATGAGGGTTTTTACAGAATCGACCATGTCCTCCAGGCATTCCGCCTTGATGGCGTTGCACTGTCTTATCAATGCATCCCAGACTACGTTCGATTCGGCCAGTGACCCGGTGTGTGATCTGGTGGCCCGCTGCCCGGCCTCCGTCGCGCCTCCCTTCCATATCACCACAGGTTTCGACCTGGTCACCTTCTTTAAGAGGTTAAAAAACCTGCGGCCGTCTTTTAACCCCTCCACATACATGCCGATGACCTTAGTCTGTTTGTCCTGAAAGAGGTACTCCAGGTAGTCCGGGTTGTCCAGAACCACGGCGTTGCCGTAACTGATCATCTTGCTTATCTTGATGCCGTTCACGTATCCCACGACGCTGAAGTTAATGCCGTGTGTCCCACTCTGCGAGAGGAATCCCACCGGCCCGTTCTCGCCATGATACTGGTTTTCGAAGTTCCTTAAACCCAGTCTCGGATTAAATACGCCCATACAGTTCGGACCCACCAGATTAAGGCCGCCCTCCCTGGCAATCTGCGTTACCATATCCTGGAGCTTCTTACCCTCCGGTGTCCCAGTTTCGCTGAAGCCTGATGTAAACAGAGTTACGCCGCCCACCTTCTTTTTTATACAGTCCTTGAGGATGAAAGGAGTTACTTCTCTGGGTACGGAAACGATTACGTAATCCACCTCATCGGGAATGTCGCACAGGCTCAAATAATTTTTGACCCCTAACTTTTTTATGCCCTCGAACTCCTCGGGGTCTATGTTCACCGAATAAACCTTCCCCTTGAAGGTGCTAACGTTGCGCAGCCAGAAATAGTCGTTGAGCTTCTTTGCCCCGACTACCGCTACAGTCTTTGGATTGAGGAACCTGTCAAAGGATTTAAATTTTTTGTCCACGATGTTTTTTCCCCCTGGCGCTTGAGGTCTATCTTGGCTTAAGGGTATAGAAGACTTTGTGATCTGGTTATGCGCTCGGTATGGTTGCTGAGCTCAAGATGTGGAATTAAGGATAATACGGGCATCCACGGCTATGGCTCCGTCCTTGTACGCATATATGGGGTTCAAGTCCATCTCTTTCACTTCAGGGTGCTTATTCACAAAATTTGATACCTTTAAGATTATGTCCTCCAGTTTCTTTTTATCGACAGGGTCGCTTCCGCGATAGCCGGTAAGTAGCTGGTATCCCTTGATTTCCCTTATCATTTCGCGGGCATCCCTCCTCAGAAGCGGGACGATGCGAAAGGATACGTCTTTCATTACTTCGACCATGACGCCTCCCAGGCCGAACATTATCACCGGGCCGAAGGTGCTGTCCGTGGACATACCCACTATTACCTCCACGCCAGGTTCAGCCATCTTCTGCACAGCCACCCCGTCCACTCTGGCCTTTGGTTCGTTCTTCTTTACCGAAGCCATGATTTCGCTATATGCCTTAGCCACCGCCGAGGCGC
>CAYVLI010000347.1:0-3505 GCA_964452105.1 uncultured Nitrospinota bacterium | reverse complement strand
AAAACCCGGATGGCATAGTGGTGCTTGACCCGAAGCTGCTCCAGCTCAAGCAGTTGATAACCCCCGGCATAAAACCGGGCGGCATGGCCGTGCTCAATACCAAGCAGCCGCCTCAGGAAATAGACCTGGGTGTGTCGTTGTCCTGCGTAGCCACCGTGGATGCCACCGAAATCGCCCTATCGACCATCGGCCGTCCCATAACCAATACCGCCATCCTGGGTGCCTTCTGTGCGGCTACGGATGTGCTGAGGCTTGAGTCCATCATCCAGGCGGTAACCCGCTTGATGCCCGGAACGCATCTCCAAAAAAATTTAGAGGCCGTGCGCATGGCCTACGAAAATACGGCGATTGACAAGAGGGAACAGACATGAGGGAGAAGAAACTTCCCACGGGGATTGGCGTAGAGCTCACAGACGAGCTGATGAAGCAGGAAGTGGACAGGCTGATGACCTGGAGCTGGCGCATGTTCCGCCCGGAGGTGGACATGGAAAAATGCAAGCTGTGCGGGCTGTGCATCGAGTATTGTCCTGAGGGGAATATGATAGAGTTCGAGGAGCGCATCTGCATCGATTACGAAATATGCAAGGGATGCGGTGTCTGCGCAACCGAATGCCCGCATAAGGCCATCATAATGGTGCGGGAGGAGGAATGATATGATTGCCAGGTCACAGGCCACGGCTTCCCGGTGCAGAGAGCAGACGGTGGATTTCCTCACGGGCAACGAAGCGGCGGCGCTTGCGGTCAAGATGACCCGGGTGCAGGTAATCAGCGCCTATCCCATTACCCCTCAGACGACCATCGTGGAGAAGCTTTCCGAATATATCGCCGACGGCGAGCTGGAAGCGCCCTGCATAAACGTGGAGGGGGAGCATTCGTGCATGGCGGCCATTTACGGAGCGTCCGTTGCCGGCGCCAGAACCTTCACCGCCAGCAGCGGCCAGGGGATCGCCTATATGCATGAGCAGCTCTTCACGGTGCACAGCCAGAGGCTGCCGGTGGTCATGGCCGTACCCAACCGCAACCTGGCTTCACACATCCTCTGCGATCACGGCGACACGATGGCCCAGGCCACGGCGGGCTGGATTCAACTGTTTGCGGAAGACCAGCAGGAAGTTATGGACACCATCCTGCAGGCGTACAGGATCGCCGAGGACAGGCGGGTGCTCATGCCGGTGATGGTATGTTACGATGGGTTCATAACCTCTCATACGGGGGCGACCATAAGCGTCCCGGACCAGGAGGATGTGGACGATTTTCTGCCTCCGCGCACGGATGACTATGACCAGATTAACCCGGATGACCCGCTCGTCCTTCAGGTCTTCCGTTACGACATCATGCAATTAGAGCGAGAGCACGAGGAGGCCATGCAGTCGGCTAAGGATGTTATCGGCGAGGTGAACCGGGAATACGGAGAAATCTTCGGGCGTTCGTACGGCGACGGCCTGGTGGAGATGATCCGGTGCGAGGACGCCGAGGCGGTTATTTTTACCTCCCACTCCACCGCGGGGATAGCGCGCAACGTTATAGAAGAACTCAGGAGCGCAGGCGAGCCCGTGGGCATGGTGCGGCTCCGCTCGTTTCGTCCTTTCCCGGTAGAACGGCTCCTGGAACTGATGCCCCAATTCAAGGCCGTTTCGGTGCTGGAGCGGAACGAGACGCACGGCTCCGGCTGCGGGGAAATCTACAAGGAGCTCAGAAGCGCCGCTTACGACCTGGAAACCCGGCCCAAGATAATAGATTTTATAGGCGGCCTGGGCGGCGCGGATATCACTTACGAGCATGTTAAAAAAGCCGCTCTCGCCGGACTGAAATTGGCCGCAACGGGGAAGATGGAAAAAGAGGTTACCTGGCTGGATGAGCTTTGAGTTAAAATCAGCTATTTTGATAAACTTTGAAGGACTGAATTTATGGAACACGAACCGACGTTTCACGATTTCTACGGCAACCGGCTGACCGTGCCGCCCACGGTGGCCTGTCAGGGATGCACGGAGGTTCTAATAGGCCGGCAGGTCATCGAGACCATCGGCAAGAAGCAGAGGCTGTCGGTAATCTTTCCTCCGTCGTGAGTGCCCTGGACCGGCCTGACCCGGGTACCCTTCCGCGCTTCGATTTTCGGCTCCGCCGCGGCTATGGCGTCGGGAATTGTCGAGGGATACCGGGCCACCGGTCGGGACGACGTGGCCGTCGTCGTGATAGCAGGAGACGGAGGTACGCATGACATAGGATTGCAATCCCTTTCCGGCGCAGCCGAGCGCGGCGATTCCTTCATCTGGATTTGCCAGAATAACGAGGCCTACATGAACACGGGGGGTCAGCGGAGCGGCGCCACTCCCAAGTGGACCCGCACCTCCAATACGCCGGTCGGCAGCGTCATCCAGGGCAAGCCTCAATGGGGCAAGGACATGATTGCCATCATGGAGGCCCACGAGATACCTTATATTGCGCAGGCTTCGGTCGCTTACATGAAGGACTTCAAGCGCAAGATAGAGAAGGCCGCCCGGGTTTCGAGCGGTGAGAAGAGAGGTCTCTCCTACATAGAGGTGCTGAACACCTGCCCCACCGGCTGGGGTTATCCCGAGGATCAGATGATCAATGTGGCGCGGCTGGCTGTGCAGACGGGTTACTGGCCTCTTTTCGAGATAGAGGACGGCAAGTTTACGCTGAACCACAAACCGAGAGAGCTCAAGCCGGCGAGGGAGTATCTGAAGATGCAGGGGCGGTTCAGGCACCTGGGTGAGGAGCAGGTGAAAGAGGTTGAGGAGCGGGTCATGAAAAGATGGAAGCGGCTGCTGAAGCGGGCGGAGGATGAATAGGGTTTATATTAAACTATCAAGGACTGCCTTGGCATTCTGAAGAGCATCAATAACTATTATACTCAGGTCGTAAACTTCATCATTGTAATCACACATATTTCTCCACCTTCTTAACTCGTCGAGATTGCTGGCTATATCAGTATGGCCTTCTCTGCTAAGATGCTCTCTCAGTAGACCGTGGACCCGCGGACTTGTACTCACAAAAAAATTGAGATTATCGCGAGCATAATTACGAGAATAGCAAAACGCCGCGTAATAAGCTCTGCTAACTGCTGATCGGTAAGCGGCTTCTTCAGAAAAAGGATAACCACGCGAACCTGCGAGGAATTGCGCCTGATTCAAATATTCTTTCCAGTCAGATGTCAAGGTAGGTTACCGAGGAGGTTGAAAATCAGTTGTTAATAAGAACCACCCGTTCTTGTCTGCAAGCATATTTTCATAGGTTGCGCGCACGGCCTTAATCTTTTTCATAATGTCTGTATCGTATTGTTGCTGTCTTACATGTAGTGTCAAGTATTCATCCTCGATTTCAGGATCGTGGTAAACCTCAAGAGACATCTTAGCATTGGTCGCAAAGCGTTCGAGAGTTGCTTCACATGCAGTTCCCAGAATAGTGATAATGTCTGGATAACGTATCAGGTAATCCCGCACATCCGAGACATCGGGAATCATGATGTATCTATTCTGGATAT
>CAYVLI010000346.1:0-3506 GCA_964452105.1 uncultured Nitrospinota bacterium | reverse complement strand
GCATCGCCGTCCGAGCATTTTATTTAAATCCAGATATACCGCACGAAACATAATTCCTTTAAAGATAAAACTTCGAGAAAGGAGCGTTTAATGAAGATTCACGAGTACCAGGCAAAGGAGATTTTAGCCAGGCATGGCGTGCCCATCCCCAAGGGCAGAGTGACCAGCGACCCCAAAGAAGCCAGAAAGATAGCTGAAGAGCTGGGCGGCGCGGTAGTCGTAAAGGCGCAGATACACGCCGGCGGCAGGGGAAAGGGCGGCGGAGTCAAGCTGGCCCGCAATCCCGATGAAGCGGAGCAGTTTGCGTCGCAGATAATAGGCATGAACCTGGTCACCCACCAGACCGGCCCCGAAGGCAGAAAAGTCAAGAACGTCCTGGTGGAAGAGGGCATGGATATTGATAAAGAACTTTACCTGGGCATGGTTGTGGACAGAGGCAGGGCGGCTCCTGTGGTGATGGCCAGCGAGGCCGGCGGTATGGAGATAGAGAAGGTGGCCGCCGAAACCCCCGAGAAGATACTCACCGAAGCCACTATTGCAGGCCTGGGACTGCGACAATACCAGGCCCGGAAGCTGGCCTACGGCCTTGGCCTGGAGGGCGACCTGTCCAGAAAAGCGGTTCGCTTCATGCAAGCCCTGTACGATGCCTTCGTAAAGAACGACTGCTCACTGGCCGAGATAAACCCCCTGGTGGTGACCAAAGGAGGAGACTTGCTGGCCCTGGACGCCAAGATAAACTTCGACGACAACGCCCTCTACAGGCATAAGGACGCCGTCGAACTTCGAGACCTGGACGAAGAAGAGCCCCTGGAGATAGACGCCTCAGAATACGACCTCAACTACATAAAGCTGGACGGCAACATCGGCTGCATGGTCAACGGCGCGGGCCTGGCCATGGCCACCATGGACATCATCAAGCTAGCCGGAGGAGAGCCGGCTAACTTCCTGGACGTCGGAGGCGGAACGAACGTCGAGCGAGTGGCCAGCGCCTTCCGCATTCTCATGTCGGACAAGAACGTCAAAGCCGTGCTCATCAATATTTTCGGAGGCATAGTACGCTGCGACCGCGTGGCTCAGGGCGTAGTGGAGGCCATAAAGCAGGTGAAAGTGGACATGCCAGTGGTGGTGAGGCTTGAGGGCACAAACGCCAGGGAGGGCGGTGACATACTGAACAATTCAGGGTTGAATTTCGTTGTGGCGCAGGGGCTGAAGGATGCGGCGGAAAAAGCCGTGGCCGCACTGGGCTGAAACTTCATTAAAGCAGAAACGAATAATCAACGGCTTGGTTAATATAGAGGAGATTTAATCGATGAGCATACTGGTTGATCAAAACACCAGATTGGTGGTGCAGGGGATCACCGGCAGCGAGGGTTCCTTCCATACGGCCCAGTGCAGGGAATACGGCACTAACGTCGTGGCAGGGGTAACACCCGGCAAGGGCGGACAGAGCGTAGAAAGCATCCCGGTGTTCAACACCGTGGCCGACGCGGTGAAAAACGAAGGGGCGAACGCGGCCATCATCTTCGTGCCGCCACCCTTCGCCGCCGACGCCATCATGGAAGCTGCGGACGCAGGGGTCGGCGTAATAGTGTGCATCACCGAAGGCATACCCACACTGGATATGGCGGAGGTCTATAACTTCATAAAAGACAAGCCCCTCAGGCTCATAGGGCCCAATTGCCCCGGCACAATCTCCCCCGGCAAATGCAAGGTGGGAATCATGCCCGGCTTCATCCACAAGGAAGGCAACGTAGGGGTTATCTCACGCAGCGGCACGCTTACCTACGAAGCGGTGGCGCAGCTCACCGCCCGGGGCCTTGGCCAGTCAACCTGCGTGGGCATAGGCGGCGACCCCATCATAGGAACCAATTTCATCGACTGCCTCAAGCTCTTCAAAGATGACCAGCAGACGGAAGCCGTCGTGCTCATAGGCGAGATAGGAGGCACGGCGGAAGAGGACGCAGCCGCATGGATAAAAGAAAACTTCGGCAAGCCTGTGGTGAGCTTCATCGCCGGCCAGACCGCCCCTCCCGGACGCCGCATGGGCCATGCAGGGGCCATAATATCCGGCGGGAAGGGTACGGCCGCAGAGAAGATGGCCTCGCTCAAGGAAGCGGGCATTCTGGTGGCTCAGAGTCCGGCGGATATCGGCGACACAATGGTGGAAGCTCTGAAGGGTTAAAACATGCACAGGGGCGCGGTGCGCCGTGCCCCTGCTTTCATCTCTCACCTCTCCCGATTTTCCAGATTTAAAAATCCTTTTTCCACTTCATTTTTGTAAAAATTTGTCCTTCTGCTTTTATCTGCGCTTGCGGAAGGTCAGCCTGATAGGCGTACCGGTGAAGTCTTCAGCCTCCCTGAACTGATTCTCCAGGAAACGGCTGTAGGAGAAATGCACACCCTTGGGGTAATTGGTAAAAATAACAAAGTGCGGGGGTCTGGAAGAGACCTGAGAAGCGTAATAGAATTTCAAAGGGCTTCCTCTATACAGAGGCGGATGGTGTTTTTCGACCGCATCTTCCAGTATCCGGTTGACGTCTGAGGTAGGCAGGCGATGCCTGTGGCGCTCAGTTACCTTATCTATGAGGGGGAAGAGCCTGCTGACCCGCTGACCGGTGAGGGCCGATATGGTGATTATGGGGGCGTAAGGAGCGAACTTGAGCTTATCTCTCACTTCCTGCGCATATCGTCCAACCGTACGGTCGTCCTTTTCTATGGCATCCCACTTGTTTACCGCCACTATGATCCCCCTGCCCGAATCCTCCACGTATCCCGCTATACGCAAATCCTGTTCGGTCATGCCGTCCACTGCATCGGTGACCAGTATGGCTACGTCGGCGCGCTGGATATTCTTGAGCGCAATAATCACCGAATACTTTTCCAGGCTCATGCTCACCTTGCCCTTCCGCCGTATGCCCGCCGTATCCACTATGATGTACTCCCTGCCCTGGTAATTGAACCGGGTGTCTATGGAATCCCTGGTCGTTCCGGGAGAATCGTGCACCAGTACCCGCTTCTGTCCTATCATCTTGTTGACCAACGAAGATTTCCCCACGTTCGGTCGGCCAACGATGCATATTCGGATGCTCTCCTCTCGCTCAGTTTTTTCGCCGATTTCGGGAAGCCTTTCCATTACAGCGTCAAGTAGAATCCCGATGCCGAGATTATGCTCCGCAGAAAGCTGAAAAACAGGTTCCACTCCCAGCGAATAGAATTCAGCAAGCAGCGGTTCCTGTTTAGCGCTGTCTATCTTATTCACCGCAAGCAGGAAAGGACGCTCCGATCTTCGAAGCATATCCAACATCTCCTGATCGCCCGGCGTCAGGCCTTCTCTACCATCCATCAGGAGAATAATCAGGTCAGCCTCGTCCAGCGCCATCTTAATCTGTTCGCGGGCGGCTTTGAGGACATCGTCTTCTTCCGTAACATCGAACCCCCCCGTGTCCACAATAAGGAAGCGTCCACCCAGCCACTGAGCCTCTTCATAGTTCCTGTCCCGGGTCACC
>CAYVLI010000345.1:0-3528 GCA_964452105.1 uncultured Nitrospinota bacterium | reverse complement strand
CCGTAGCCGATGTAGTCGAAGCCATGGCCTCTCACCGTCCCTATCGCCCCTCCCTTGGGATGCAAAAAGCGTTGGACGAGATTACGAAAAACAGGGGAGAGCTGTACGATTCCGACGTAGTTGACGCCTGCGTAAGGTGTATTACTGAAAAGGAATTCACCTTCCGAGACGCAAGCTTTACCGAGCATTTAACCTGAGTACAAGACCTTCTGTCTTTCTTTCCATCCGTTGCCCGCCGCTGATAAAATTAGTCCGGTCGATTCTATGTTTGAATTCGAGAGATATAGTGTTAAAAAGGTATTGAACAAATATGCTCTCCCGGTTTTGCGACTGCGCATCCAGCCATACAACCGACCGAAGCGAAAGATAATCACGAGAAAGATGGGTAGCCGGTCATGAAAAAAAAGAGCAGGGCGCTTACATGGATTATTTCAATCGTTATCCTGTTTGCGTCCATTTCCATTATCCAGATGCTTCTGACCTTCAGCGGGGGAGACCCGTGGGGGGAGTGGGCGCTGGTCACCAGGGTGGTGGACGGTGATACCATATACGTCGGGCGTGGCTGGCGGCGCACAAAAGTGCGCCTGATAGGGGTGGACACACCTGAGATTTACAATTTCCGGAAGCCGGCCCAGTTCATGGGGATGGAATCCCGGGAGTTCGCCGAAAAAAGCTTGAAAAAACAAAAGGTCCATCTCGTGCTGGAGCCGCCCCAGCTCTACGACAGATACGACCGCCTGCTCGCCTATGTTTACCTTCCAGACGGCGCACTATTCAATGCCCGGCTTGTCAAGGAGGGATACGCCCGCGTCATGGCCCCAGCTCCCTTTCGCTACTACAGCCAGTTCGTGGCCTACGAGCGGGAAGCGAAAGCCGCCCACCTGGGCATCTGGAGCAAAGGAGATAAAGCCCCACCACGTACCCATAAATCAAATAAGTAATCGGTTGTTGGCGTGGGGGCGAACCTCGTGTTCGCCCTGGGCGGACTCTATTAGCCAGTAGGGTGGGCTTTGCCCACCAAATAGCTTTTCTTCCTTCCTCAGGCGGGAGGGATTAAGGGAGGAGGCATTAAATAAATTTCACCCCCACCTTTATTCCTCCCCCGTCGAGGGGGAGGATAACCCGCCAAGGCGGGATCAGGAAAAACCTTTTCATGGCCTGATCGTAGCAACTGTTTTTCTATGTACCGTTGTATCGTCGGGTGCGGAGATCCCGTCAGCACTGCGAATCTGGTTTCTGGTGGGCACAGCCCACCCTACAATTGTCATTCCCACAGGAGCATATCCTCATGAAAATGCTGGCAGGAATCCAGCCTTAACCAAAATGCTTTGTAGGGGCGGAATCTATTAGTCCTTCGCCTTCCCGAATCCGCCTCCGCCGGGGGTGAGTATAACGATGCGGTCGCCTTTCCTTGCGTAGAAATTTACCTTCGAAGGGAGCCTCTTGCTATATTTCCCGCGCACCAGCCTGTTTACACCCCTCTTTCCCGGCTCCCCGCCTTTGAGGCCGTAAGGGTAGTGTTCTCTTCTCTCCGAGAGGATTGACACCTGAGCGTCGCAGAAAAGCTCATACTCGCGGCGGATGCCGCAACCACCCCTGAACTTTCCCCTCCCGCCGGACGCTTTTCTTATGGAGTAGTTAGTCACCCGGAACGGATACGTGTGCCCGATGGCTTCGATGGGGGTGTTCAGGGTGTTGGTCATGTGGGTGTGGATGGCGTCTATGCCGTCACTGTCCGGACGGGCGCCCATGCCCCCGCCAATGGTCTCGTAATATGTGAAGTTGGCTTTTTTAACAGGATCGTAGCCGCCGATGGTCACGTTGTTCATGGTGCCGCTGCTGGCTGCGGGTATCCGCTCCGGAAGCGCCTTTGACAGCGCACCCAACAGAACATCGGTTATCCGCTGCGACGTCTCCACATTCCCTCCTGCCACGGCCGAAGGGAAGTTTGCGTCCACTATGCTCCCCTTCGGAGCAATGACCCTTATGGGCGCCATGCAGCCGGAGTTGGAGGGGATATCCATCCTGGCCAGACAGCGAAAAACGTAAAAGACCGCCGACAGGGTGATTGCATAGCAGGAGTTGATGGAACCCTTCACCTGGGGATAGGAGCCGCTGAAGTCCACCACGGCTTCGTCCCCTTTAACGGTTATGGCGACCCTTATCTTTACCGGTTTGTTCTCTATACCGTCATCGTCCATGTAATCTTCGAAGGAGTAGCTGCCGTTGGGTATCTCCCGTATGGCCGCCCGCATCATCCGCTCCGCGTAGGCCAGCAGTTGCTCCATGTAGAAAGTAACCTCCTCCCGGCCGTATTTGTTCAGTATCTCCAGCAGCCTTTGTGTCCCCAGGGAGTTGGCCGCCAGTTGCGCCTCCAGGTCTCCGCGGCGTTCGTGGGGCGTCCTCACGTTGCACAGCAGCAGGTCCATCACGCCCCGGTCCAGTTTGCCCCGATTGTAAACCTTTACCGGAGGGATGCGTATGCCCTCCTGAAAGATATCCGTGGAGAGTGGCATGGAGCCCGGGACCATCCCGCCCACGTCGGCATGATGCGCCCTGTTCGCCGCGAAAAATATGGGTTCCCTAAAACCGGCCTGGAAAACGGGCGATATCGCAGTGATGTCCGGCAGGTGGGTGCCTCCGTTATAGGGGTCGTTCAGGAGAACGACGTCCCCCCTGTGCATCTCCACCTTCTCTATGGCATACTGAACGGATAGCGGCATGGAGCCCAGATGCACCGGTATATGCAGAGCCTGGGCGATCATTCTGCCCCGGCCGTCGAAGACGGCGCAGGAGTAGTCCCGTCTCTCCTTGATGTTGGGCGAGTAAGCCGTCCGCCCCAGAGTGACGCCCATCTCCTCAGCCACCGATGAGAAGAGGTTTTTGTAAATCTCCAGCGTTACCGGATCATATTGCGGTTTTTTCTTTTTCGCCATATACATAAAAGTTTTTGGAAGGAGTTTGAGGGAACCTTTTTACTAAAAAGGTTCCCTCAAAAGTGTTTACCCTACCTCTCTACATCTTCGGCCCGAACGTGGGTTATCTTGCCGTCCTCTATCTTCCATACCTCGATGGGCGTGACCACGTCCCCGTGTTCGTCGTAATCCACGTCGCCCGCCGCCCCCACGTAGTCGATATCCTTCCCCTGCTTGAGCAGGTCGAAAGCCTTTTCGAATTCGCCCACGTATATCTTCTCCCCCGGTGGGTTGGATACGGCGTGAATGTTGTCCCTTATGGCCGTCCCCGTGGCCACCCCCGCCTTCTGGACGGCCAGGGCTATCGTGGCCATGGCGTCGTAGGCGTTGGTAATGAAAGGTTTCGGCGGCAACTGGCCGAACGCCTTCTTGTACTCCCCGGTGAAGATGTCGCTCGATCTGGTGTTCTTGGAGCCTGGCGCAGTGCCGAAAGTCCCGTTGAGGTATTTCGCTCCCACGTTGTCTATGAGGCTGGGCTCCTTCATGCCGTCGGCCAGCAGGAACTTCCCCGCGTAGCCCCCCTCGATGGCCTGCCGCAGTATGGTGGCGCCGT
>CAYVLI010000344.1:0-3545 GCA_964452105.1 uncultured Nitrospinota bacterium | reverse complement strand
TTCCCGTTCTCTCCGCACAGTCCCTCTTCGAGTATATCCTTTGCGCCCGCATATCCTCTGAAAAAACGGAGTTTGTCCATCATGGGGAGGTCGTAGGCCACGTCGTTCAATTGAACCAGGTTCCTCAGTCGGCGCTTCTTTTTGAGTTTCAACACCCTTCTCACGGAATGCAGGTCCACCATGTGCAGTGAGAATTCGCCGTTCCCCTTCTGGCCGACTATCAGGTTGCCCGGGTGCAGGTCTGAGGGGAAAAACCTCTGCCGGTGCAGGTTGCGGAGCAATAGGGCGAGCCGGTCTATCATCTTATGCCTGCTTGCAGGGGAGCTCGATGTCCACCATTCCTGGAGATCCTGCGCGCCTTCTATGGCTTCCGTGAGGTAGAAGGAGGTCTTGAGGATACCCGATCTTCGCCCTTCGCCATAACCGATCCCTGCACTGGTGGCTATCTCCTTTTCTCTCAAAGCCAGCGAAACACGCCATTCCTTCCTCGCCCTGGAGGGGATAAAGAGGTTCTTCAGGGCGTCTCCTTTGCCCTGGTGTGCATAGCATTTTATAAACAGGCCCCGCCCGTCTGGACCTGCGTTCTGAATCTTCAACACCTTGCGCACCCTGTTTTCTTTTATTACTCGACTACCCTGTATCTCCCCTTGCAGGGATAACCGGCGGAAGAAGTCGGGGGCGAGTTCGTCATACCAGTCCTTGCGCACCATCCATTTTACACCTCCCTCGGAGAAGCGCATGACCTGGTCGTCTCCCGCCTGTTCGCTTTTTCCGGATCTGGAAACGGCTATGCCGCCGCCGGGTATGCTTTCGGGTTCAACTTCGCTCATTGACTGCGCCTTTGTCCGGCCACTTCCTCGCAAAGCTTCAATATTTTGGCGTAGTTGTGGTTCTGTGGGTAGCGCCTGGCCAGTCCCCTCGCCTTGACGGAGCAAGCGGCCAGCCTTTCTTCGTCCAGCAGTTCTTCTACTTTATCCGCCAGCTTTTCCACGTCTGCAGGGTCTTCCACGACGAAGCCCTCTTCCCCGTCGGTTATGAGCTCTCCAGCGCCGTTGTAGCGTGTGGTGATTACCGGCAGGCCGCTGGCCAGCGCCTCCAGGGTGGTTAAGGAGCATGGATCGAAGAAGGTGGGCTGCAGGAGTAGGTCCGCAGCGGCGTATATTCCTTTCATGTTCGACTGCGTGCCTGAAAACAGCATAAGCTCCGAGCATCCCAGCCTGGCTGCTTCCTCCAGGAAGGGCCTGCTTCCGCCTCTGCCCACCACCACGCCCATGATGTTTGGAATTCTCCTCTCCTTAAGGATGGATATGACTTCTGTGAAAGAGTGCAGCCCCTTGAGGCGGAAATTATGCGCAGCGAAGAGTATGGCGCTCTCATCCTTCAGGCCCAGGGAAGCTCTCGCTTCCTGCCGCAGTTCCATCCTGTTGCGGGGATGGAATTTCTCCAGGTCCACGCCATGATATATGACTTCGACCATTTCCGGCGGTAGATGGTAGTGTTTGATGATATCCGCTTTTACCATGCCGGAGTTTGCGACCACTTTTTTAATCCGGCCTTCCCTGTATATGCGGTTTTCCAGCCTGAAAACCATGCGTTGCTTGGGGTTCAAGGTTCTCCCCATCAGGCGAATGCGCCTTCCGAACCCGCTGTTTGTGGATTTCAGGTCTTGCTTGAACCAGGCTTTGTGCACACCTCCCGGCGGGAGGTATATGTCCATATTAAAGGTGCGGTTTATGCCGAGGATGACGTCGTAGAGGCGGTCGCTCAGAGCCATGGTGGAGCGTTTGGCGAAACTTGTCTCGTAGAGGAACCCGGGCCACCTGATGGCGTCCACCTTCTGGTAGTCGGCGCCTCCAATCTCCTCGCCCCGGGTGGCGGAATAAACATCCACATCGTGACCCTGTTCGATTATATAGCGCACCAGATCGACGGCGAACCTCTCGGCCCCTCCCTTTCGGGCGTCAAAGTGGTGCACGGCTAGGGCTATTTTCACGGCTTCACCGAGATTTAATCCATGAGTTTCCGGGATTCCCACATCTTTGCGTAGCGCAAAAAGACGTAGTAGGAGAGTATGCCTGCAATTATGAAACCGGGCAGGCCGTCCAAGAACCCTCTCTTATAGATGTACATCTCCAGAAATTTCACCGATGGACGAAAGAGAAGTCTGGCCAGGCTGAAGCGTTCCCCCCGCTTCAGGGCCTCCCTGGCATAGATGGTCGAATATCTATCCACGGTATCGAGATGCTGGGAGATGTCTCTGTAGGTATAGTGATACAGGTCGCCATTCAGGCGTCTGGTACGCCCTGTCAGTTCCACCTTGTCGTGGGGGTTGACCCCGCCCCATCGGCCCAGTGATTTCCTGAACAGGCGCAGCTTGTAATCGGGGTACCATCCACAATGGTTTATCCAGCGGCCCAGGTAATAAGCGTGCCGCGGGAAGAGAAACCCATCGTATTTACCGCTCTTTTCCTCGAGTGCTATGCGGATTTCACGGCTCAGGAGAGGCGACAGCTCTTCATCGGCGTCTATGCACAGCACCCAGTCGTTACCGGCGCATTGCAGGGCGTAGTTTTTCTGTTCAATATGGCCCGGGAACTCGCGGAAGAATATCTTGTCGGTGTACTCCCGGCATATATCCACAGTGGCATCGCTGCTGTGGGAATCCACCACCACGATCTCATCCGCCCACTTGACGCTCTCCAGGCATCGGCGGATGTTATTTTCCTCGTTAAAGGTTATTATGCAGACGGTTACAGGTGGAGCAGGCATCTCATCAGGCCCTCACCGGCCGACCATATTATGATTCGATACTGCATCGAGGAAAACGGGTGCATTCACGATAAGGGAGTATCTTTCCTCGACCGTCTGTCTGGCCCTTGCGCCCATCGATTCCCTCAATTCGGCATCGGCCGTTAAGATGTTGATCTTATCCACCCACTCTTCGCTGTTGCCTGCCAGGGAACCGTTAACGCCATCCTGTATTATCTGCCTGTTGATCCCCACGGGGGAGGCCACCGCAGGGATTCCCACGGCCATGTACAGGAGGAGTTTGAATCCGCATTTTCCGCGCGCCCGGAGGTCGTCCAGGAGCGGCATGAGGCCTATGTGGAAGCTCCTCAGGTCTTCAACCTCTTCATCGAGGCTCCAGCGTTTGTTTTCCACATTCATCCGGGCGGCTTCGAGGGGTCGGTCGCAGACTACTTTCAGTCTGAGCTTGGGGTCTGCAGCGGTCGCTTTTTTTAGGGTCGGGATAAGTCCTTTCAGGTAGGGGAGTGTGCTGCTGGAGCCTATCCAGCCCAGGGTGATTTTACCGGTCTTTATCCTTGCGCCCGGAGAGCAGGCTTCGGTGTCCACGGGGGTGGAAATGACCACCGCTCTCTTCCCCAGCGCTTCGACCTTCTCCTTAAGGTAAACGTTTCCCGTTATGATGGTATTGGCTTTCCTCACGATTCTCTCGAATCTTCTTTCCCTGGTCGGGGAAAGCTTTTTTCTGGCAAATGAGTTGGGGAACATGACCGAATCGTCGAAATCATATATCAATCTTC
>CAYVLI010000343.1:0-3555 GCA_964452105.1 uncultured Nitrospinota bacterium | reverse complement strand
AATAATAACGCCGTGTTGCGTATTTTTTTGAGGCCGCCGGCCCCGTATTTTATGCCACTGTAAGGTGATGTTATTTATCTTCTATGCCAAACGGGGCTTTTGTCCGTCCTTTATAAATAGAACCACCATCATTTTTTGTGCAAAGAGTTGAACTTTTCCGTGTATTGTAGTACCGCCCATACGAAAGCGGAATGGCTCCATGTGAGCGGGGAAACAGAAAGAGGGCGACCGTTGGCAGGGTGCACCTGCTCTGCAAGCACACCAGAAGGAAGCGCATTCTCCGCACACCATTCAAGGTAAGGCAGGGCTTCATGAAGTTCCTGAAGATTTTCGGCTCTATCGATGAAGCATTCTCCCAACCAGAGCGTTGAAATAAACCAGGGGTTGCCGGGGATATCCTCCGGGCTGTCTTCCGCACGTTGATAGTTATCATTCTGGTATCGGGCGCAACCGGCGACAGGGGTGTTGAGCCATAATTGCCGGCGTATGGCATTCATCGTTTCATTCATCCGCGGATCTCGGGGTGAAAATACTCCCAGAGTCGTAAGTCCCAACAGGCTGACGTCGATTACTTCATCGAGTTCATAGCCTTTGCCCTTCCGGTAACCTGAACGAGCGTACCTCTTTAGACCGGTGTGGTAGAGGTGCTTAACAAGCCCTTCCTTCATTTGATCGGCCGCTTTGTCATATCGCCCGGCCAAGGAGGCATCTTGAAAGAGTCTTGCAAAATTCGCCGCCGCCCTGAGACCGGCAATCACTGCTGCAACGGTAAAAGAGTGCACTCCGTAACGCTCTTCCCAGAGATCAAAGGACGGGATGGGCAGCAGAGTCTCGGAATCACGGTGCGCTACCAGAAAGTCGGCGGACTTTTGAATAAACTTCTTGTAAAGAGGCCTTATGAATTCCATGTCCCTCGAACACTGGTGGTGTATCCATAGCGCCCAGAGAACCAGGGCGGTCGAATCCTCCTGAATGGGGAGCACCTCTTCTCCATCCACTAACCACGAGTGCCAATTACTGGCCAGCGAGCCATCCGGATTATAATGCTGGAAAAGGTATCCCTCTTCCGATAAAACTTGGAGGTTAAACTCGAAAAATTTCCTGCACACACTCAAGTAGCCGGCCTTCGCCAGAGCAGCGGCGACAAAGGCTCCATCGCGGCCCCACATGTAAGAGTACGTATCTTTCCCAAACCGGACGATATCCGAGTCATTTGCGGCGATGATTGCTCCCCGGTTATCGATTTGTGTTCTCAAAATGAGGAGGCTTCGGTTGAAAATGTCAGTAACCGTTTTGGGCAGGTCCCCAAAGGACCTGGGCTCTTTTTGAACCCACGCTGTCCAGTAATCCGACGTTTGATTGATCAGTTCCGTCGGCGTCTTCTCTAAAACCACCTGGTTGAGTTGAGCCACCTCATGGTATTGCGTGCCTGCAGCCACCCAGTAAAAAGCCGTTGCTCTCCCGCCCGGGGGCACGTGCAGGCGTATCCCGATTGTGGAGCAGGCAGAGCCCCAGGCGACCGGATGTCCACTGAGTTCGCCGTCCTCGGCATCTCTCCAGGTTCCCTCCTTTCCCTCTATCTCCTTGATTCCGCAAGCAAAGTAATCGACGCCTCCCTTTCCGGCTCCGAAACAATTGATGAGAAAGTACCGGTTGGCTTTATAATGGATGATGGAACGGGTTCGCGGGTCAAAATAAGCCGTGTCTCCGATATCGTTGCCATAAAGATGAAAGTCGTGATTGAAAAAGAGCCTTACTTGACGATCCTTCCCTTCAAGGTTCGTCACCTCGACCTTCTTAATATATACGTTCAAATCTAAGTCAACCGCGTCACTGCAGCGAAGCTCCAAACACAAAGCCTCGTTTTTCAGGAAGACATCGGTCACGAGGCTGTTATCCTGATACCTCAGGTCCCTTTCCCATCCCGACCCCATCCAGGAGAAGCGTCCATCCACCCACACCCCGAACCGAAAGGGATGTCCCTTTGAATGGTTCTCCTGGCCTATCAAAGGAAAATACACATCCCGAATCCGGTAATCCGAGTCGAAATTGAAAAGGAGATTGCCGTTGCTTACTGGAATGTCTTTGGGCATGATTCCATTACGAGGCTATACTGCCATGGGGAAGAGGTTTTAAAAAAATCGGCAACCTATCATAGCTGACTGATGTTTCATGCTCGTCGAGTATCTGCTGATACAACTCTGAATACTTTTCGGCCATCCTTGTATTGGAGAAACGGTCCTGCACGTGCCTCCGACATTCACGTGGATCGATGCTGTCGATGCGGTCAACTGCCCCAACCATGCCATCCAGAGAATTCACCACGAAACCGGTTTTACCGTCCACCACAATTTCCGGAACGGCTCCTTCCTTGAATGCCAGGACTGGCGTGCCGCACGCCATTGATTCGATCAGGACGAGCCCAAAAGGCTCCGCCCACTGTATAGGAAACAAGGTGGCCCGTGCATGCCGATACCATTGCTTCTTCTGCTCGCTGCCGAGTTCTCCGATGTAGATAATCTGTTTGTCGCAGTCCAGTAAAGGCTTCATTGCCTTCTCATAATAGTCTTTATCAACGGGATGTCCGGCAATGTCAGCAAACATGTCGATAGAACCCTTCAAGACTTCGAAGAATTCCTTGTCAGCGGGTTTGTCCTGGACACAACCGGCAATGATGAGCTTGGAACCGGTCTTTTTCGCAACTTCTATGGCTTTATCCTGTCCCTTAACAGAGGTTACCCTGCCTATGGTAAATAAATAGTTGCCTCTGACAGGCTCCTCTTCAAATTGCCAGTCTCGCATTTCAATCCCATGATGGACAGTCTTGATATTCGCTAAGCCGCTATACTGCTGTTTTTGGTATTCGCTTATCGCTGCGAAATGCATGGAGGGGTTTTGCATGGTGTTAAAGCGCTGATAGTGCTCTTTTTTAATCCAACCATCTTTGGCGGGCACATGAAGGGTCATCACGATTGGCACGGGCGGACTGAATACACCATCATGAATGTAGTCCAGCCATCCATGCATGTGGATGATATCAATGTCGCTCATCTTTGCCCTTTTCAGTGCCTTTGAAAGGTGCATCTTAACGATGTTTATTTGTTCCGGGGCGCTTTCACGCACATAGTCACCGAGACTTCGCTGGACAGTGACGTAGTGTTCCCCAGCGACACGGGAATCAGCGGTACATGCAACGATTGATCGATGTCCTAAAGATTGGAGTCCTTTATCAACATTGTAAATAACGGTTTCTATTGGACCATAACTTAAATCCTGTCTGATCGGCTTGTTGATAGTTGCCACTTGCAACACCGTCAGCCTTTTATGTTTTGTCTTTGTTGTCAGGGTAGCCCCCAAGGGCAAAACTACGCCTCTTGCTTCTCAACTTTCTAACCTTAAGTGTATCATAAATGAAGAATAAAACTTACAGTATTTCCGTAAGATCCTGAAAACCGCAAGGCGCTCCGGGGGGGGCACCCATTTATTATCGAATTTCTGTGCCTTAACGTTGCAAAAGATTCTTGGAGAAGGGCCCGGTGGGATCAAAAAAATACG
>CAYVLI010000342.1:0-3585 GCA_964452105.1 uncultured Nitrospinota bacterium | reverse complement strand
TTACTTTAAAATATATACTCCGGTATGTCCAGGCATTTTGCAGGGATATGGTTGGTGCGACGATATTGGCGGGTTTGATGCTCTCAGATGGCATTAATCTTGATAAGCCACTACTTGTTCGCTTTCGAAATAGACATATCCGTTGGGCGGTGTATTTTGTTAAGCAATAGGTATGGCTTCATAGACCCATTGCCTGGCCTCTAATTTAAGGTAACCGGCTGTTCCCAATTCGTCGAGCTCATTGTCATCCCGAAATGGAATTGGCATTTGACAGCCCTCTCATGGCGATTATTCATTAAATCTGTTCATATATCAGAGGATTCCTCGGTCTCCTTTTGCAAGTCTGGATCTTCCTCATAAGTAGATGACAGAGTTGTAATTTCAATATCTGGAGTATATCCTTCATATAGGCGTTTCAGGTCCCATTCTGTAATCCAGCTTTTGATATATTCGCGCATGCGCTTTGAAGTTGAGCCTTGAAGGAGCACCGTCTTTTCAGGCTCCCCTCGATATGCTGTTTTATATATATCACGAACCCTTTCATAAGTTTGCTCTAAACTCTCCGGCGGCTTTAATCCCATAGCCTCTTTCTTAATGACTTGCATACCTCTTTCTGCCTGGCTCCTCAGCAAAAGATCAGCTTCAGACCCTCTCGCTGAAAGTTTTCCAGGAATTTTATTTAAATCATCTTTTTCCTCTAACTGTATTTCTTCGAAATCAGTGCTTATTGTCAGGACGCTGGTTAATCCCAGAAAGCCCTTTGCCTCAAGCTTTCCCATCCATCTGGCCAGTTCCGCGTAAGATTTCGCCCTTTGCAACAACGAATAACGTGAGATTAATTCGACTTCATCGATGAGCAGCACCCATCCGGCATAACCCGCTGCTACAATGAGACGAGCAGCAAATTTAAAACGCTGCAGGGCTAACTCCTTAAGGGCAATCTTTTCTATCCTGTAAGTAGCCGCTTCTCCCAACTCTCTAAGGGGGCGTCTTATTTCTGAGACATTCATTTTTTCTCCAGACCAAAAGCGGATGATGCGGTCACTCAATTCTTGGTCTCTCTGATTGCGCTCAAACAAAAATAATGTCGCAGGAAACCGTGAATTTAAATCAGGAGCATTGTGAGCCCACTGTGAAAGGTTGTAGTAACGCTGGCTATCGAATTTCAAGGCAGTTGCAACTTCTGTCATTGCGTTACCACGCTTGCCAGGGGCAACGGCGGTTTCGGCAGCGGCACGATATAGTTTTACCGGGTCGTAAAGTGGGGTTTCTTTGCTGACGACAACTTTACTGCAGACGAATTTTTCTTCTAATGCAATATGCATCAGATATTCGAGTAGATGAGACTTGCCCGTTCCAAAGTCACCAGCGACGAGGATGCCTTCATTTTTTAGATCATTTTCCGCGGACAGTTTTGTAAGTTGAAGTTGTTGCCGGAATTTCTCTTCGATTTTCCTTTGATTGCATCCCAAGACTTCTACGGCGTCGCGATTTGGGACGCCATTTCGCAAGGCTTCGATTCCCCGTCTATATTTAATTTCTGGTTCCCCGTTCATAATCGTCTCCTCCTGTCGATCCCAGGGGTAGCGAGGGCGCCTTTACGGTAACTCGTACCAGCGACGTCAAAGGATTTTGTATAGATCTATCATGAACATCATCAAAAATTCGAAATTTCAGAGCTTCGTAGCGGTTTAGGCCCCGTTTTTCATCTGTAAGAAAATCCTTTGTGGAAAAAACCACCACCAAACAGCTTTCCATTTCGTCCGTGCCGTCAATAAATTGGCGGAGAACCTCATATGCATCCAGCACAGCGGGGATGGAGTAGAAAAACCCATTTTCCGGGTTTCTTGGGCGAGGTGAAATCATCATATATCGCGAGATATCCAGGGCCAATATAAAGCCATTGAGTCCATTAAGTTTTAGCCAATGGGCAAGGGAAAATAGCATGTGCCGGGCGTTATGTCTGGCAATCTTCTGGAAAATCAGGGCGTCTTTTAGGGCCGAAATTAACCTTAGCTCACCCCTCAGCCACTCTTTGATAGTATCACTCATGGAGTTGCCACCTGGAGTATCCAATTGAGATAGACAAAGCTTTATCATTGCGATCCTGAATTCCTGGCTCATTTCAAAATCGCGATAAATCTTCTTTTCAAGCCAGACTTGCACATCTCTCTGAAGGAATCTCTCTTCTCGCTCATTAATAGAAGCAATTTTTTGCAGGTTTAAATCTTCTCTTTTTTCCGGGAGGTCATATCCGTTTTCTTTGAAGACCTGAGTAATGAAATGGTAAGCTAAGGCATCCCAATCCACTTCGCATGCAACTTTATGAAATATTTCCTGGATCATATGAATTTTCGTCGATACGGCGTCTATAAAAGTAAAAAAATAGTTCTCTTCTTTCGCCATATTGCGGAGCTTTTCCTGCAAAATATCCTGTCCTGTCTCTTTATCGGAAATAAGAAATTTAACGGCAGCGCCGCCGCGTTTAATAAAGTCTTGCAGGTACTCCTTGCGAATCATATCTATCCATACCTGCGAATTGATATCCATGGTACCCACCTCCTATCCATCTGAAAAAGAAATGCTGTAGTACTTCTTTTCAGCGCCCTCTTTGGTGATAATTTTAATTATGCCTCTTGATGACCTCGTCGCCGTGCTGGCATGGAAGCCCAGAGCATACCCCCCTTTTGTTTTGGCCACGCGGCTTTCATCGAGGAGATAGAGGTCCCGAGCAAATTCTTGAATCGTATAATCTCTTGATTGACCGGGGAGTAGTGTTAGCAAGTCGTATATCTTTTTTAAAGAAACAACCTTGCCAATTCCTTCGCCCCGCGTCTTGACATCAATAGAGTAAGCTTTAAACAAACTCTCCAGGAAGGCATCCGGCTTGAAACGTATAGGTTTGTTTTGTAGTTCCTTAAGGTGGGTTATCAATACGGAGGGACGAAGACGCTTCTCTTTCCTTTTGTCAATCAAAACTGCACGTTCGTTTGGTAAGATGCGAATGAGAAAAGGATAGCAGAAAAGTCTTTCGTCTTGCTCATATATTTTTAAACCCATCTTATTTGCGGTTTCGAGTAGCTCCGAAATAAAGGTTTGGCCGGAAAAATATGTTTCTTCATCGAAAACCCAGCCCTCTTTAGCATTAGCGAACTGTTGTCTAAGGGCTATGATTGCTTTCTCTGCGGATTCGATGGTTTTTTGCAGTTCCCTGAGATTTCCTGTTTTTAATACGGCTTTAAACTTTCTGAGTGCACCAAGAACCGCTTTTGTGCCCTTAAGAGCTGAATCAACATCGGCTTCTGTTTTGGACAGAACTCTTTCGAGGCTGATATGATAGGCTTCTTCCATAGTGCCTCCTTTTCCAGCGTATTCTAAGAGAACCCTGAAAAAGTCTGCTCTTTGTCATTCCCCGGCTCGACCAAGGAATCCGGGTAGGGTGCAAGCCATTGAAAATACTGGATTCCCGCTTTCGCGGGAATGACACCAGAGACTAAGCGTAAAAACGAAACAGTATCATACACGACTTTTTCAGTATTCACCTAAAGTAGGTTAGAGCGTCAAAGGATATGTAATCTTAAAATT
>CAYVLI010000341.1:0-3597 GCA_964452105.1 uncultured Nitrospinota bacterium | reverse complement strand
ATGCCGTTTACCCTGTCCCTGTTCAGGTCCATTTCCAGAGCTATGGCGGAGGCGAGCTGAGATACACGGCGCTGATGACCGGCTGTGTGAGGGGCGTTTGCTTCTACGGTCAACGCCATGGCCTGGGCTATCCCACCCAGAACTCTTCTCAGCTTATCTATATTCTGCTGGATATCCACCTCCGCCTTTTTCCGCTCTGTGATGTCTTCTACTACTACCTGCCAGCAAGACTTGCCTCTAATAGAAAGGGGTATGAGGCTTAAAATCGCCACGTATGCGTTTCCATCCTTGCGCTTGAGCAGAACTTCCTTCTTGTGTAAGGAGTCTTTGTGTTTGGCCTCTTCGAAAGTCTCGTGCCAGACTTCTTCATGCAAGAACAAATTGGCCATGTTCTTCATCATGGCCATATCACCTCTATCATAGCCTCCTGCATGGAAGAAGGCATCGTTGAAAGCGCTCAAATTGCCGGTGGCATCGATGAAGCCAATTCCCACGGGGATCGTTTCGAACAGGGCGCGATACTGCTCATCCCTCTCCAGAAGCGTATTCCTGGTATGCTCGGTCTTACGCCGATCCTCGGCCTCACGCAATTCCCTCTCTATGGTGGGCACAAGCCGCACGAGGTCCTTTTTCATCAAACAGTCATGGACGCCGGACTTTATCAACTCCGCAGCCGATTCTTCGGTAAAGGAACTGGTAATCACTATGAACGGCGGGTCGAGCCCTTTTTGCTTCACCATATCCAGCACCAACAGTGGACTGCAGCCGGGTGTGTCCTCATCGAAGATAAGAAGGTCACAGGTCTGCTCGTTCAGAGCCGCTTCCACATCCGAGCCGCTAGCGGCCATCCTGCAAGCAGGATCGAAACCAGACCGGCATATCTCTCCTATAATTAATTCTGCTTCTTCCCGTGAATCTTCTACCAATAATACATTGAGCGTTTTATTTACCATATCCCCCTCTCTGATAGCCGGGATCCATGTAAAAACGGCCGTCCGGGATAGGCTTCATAAATTAAAAGAACGAATCCTCACGCTGGCAGGTGAGCAATGTCTATTTCTGCGTTCGAGGTTCGCAATGTTTTGATATGACCTCCATCAGTTGAAGGACTTCGCCCTTCTCTTCTCCATTACCGGAGCCGGATGCGTCGAGCACATCGGCGCAGGTCTCAAAGAAAACAAGGTCATCCTTACTCACCTTTGCAGCGTGGCTTGCTGCTATGGAAGCGATTATTATGCTGGCCTTGAGCGAGCTCAGGTAATTGTTTTTAATTATGCTATATTCACCGATTATATCCACTATTTTGGCGGCATCGCCCAGGGTTACTCCGCTTCTGAAGGCGGTAATGGCTATTGCGGTTTCCCTATCGTAACCGTCCAGCCTTATGCTTACCATCCTGGCCATGAGCGAATCGGGGGGGCGATGCGCTTCGGTCTCCTCCCGGGAGCTGCTGGTAAATATGACCCGGAAATCGGGGTGTATTTGAATTGACGAACTACAGCCATTATCGCTGAAAGGGGCCTGCATCCTCTCTTCCAATATACTGAATAACAGCTCATTATCTTCGGTGCTGGAGCGGGAAAAGTCATCATAGACGAGCGTGTAGCCATTCTTGCATGCGGTTTTGATGCGTTTGTCCGCCCTCTGGGTCCTGACTCTTTCCCATGGGCAATGGAAGGGCCGGACGAAGTTGTCCATCACCTTCTGCAACAGCGCCTCTTTGCTGTCACAGGCGAGCTCTGCGGTCGCCAGCCGTTCACTGCCGTAAATGAGGGTTACCGGGTTCCCCCTGAGGGCTGCTATGTACGCTGACATCGTAGTCTTACCGGAACCTGGAGGCCCGTACAGATGCAATGCATGACCGGCATCCAGGTAATAAAGGGCCCGGCTACATATATTTTCCAGGGCAGGGGTCAACAGGAGGCCGCTCCTGGATTTGGCTGCGAGAAAGTTCATATTTCCTCCCATGGCATCCCCCTCTATTTTTTTGTGCAAAATTAGAAAAAAAAGGCCTATTACCTCCATCCTGGGTGGAAATTTTTTTTAGTACTAAACTTCAACGATGGAGCAACAGACGTTCTTTGTCCTGTTCGCTTTACCTCCGGCTGAGGGATGCGGAACGACATCCTCAAGAGAGCGCAGCCTGGAATCAAATTAATATTCGGGTCTGCCGATCCCTCTCATGTTTGTCTGTCTTTTAGAGTAGTAACCTCTCATTTATCCCTTTTCAGCGCCGGTGACGATATCCCTTTTACTTTCAAACTTTTTTCCCGCTGGGCCCCGCCCACCTCCTGGTAAAGTGAGGGCAGGGCCCGTTTCGTCGCTCCCGGGTCACTCCGATAGATGGTGGGGTCGGAAGCCTTGCCCACGGCTAAACCAGACATCCGGCAAACTCCGGGTCGGCTTTCACCGCGGCATACATGACTCGGACCCTCTTGAACAATGGCTCTTTACTCCCGGAGAACCCTCTTCCTCCAGGCATCGGTTACGATGCCTTTTTTCGGGGTTCGATACTCCCCCGCCTCTTGAGATCGGTATGAACCCCGTGAATCAGGGACTATGGCCTTAGCAACTCACCTCCTTTCTTTGAAAGTAAAAGTATAGGTATCCTTAATGCAGAGCAATTAAAATGCCATTTGTTTCTACATGAATGAAAAAGTCTTTTTTACTACTTTAACCCTTTGTAATTAAAGACTATTATAAAGCAAAATCCTTGTTGGTTCTCCATTACAGCCTCTTATACTAAAACATCGAATGGAATTCGAATTCCTCACTCGATAACAGGCCTTATCTGCTAAGTAATTGTTTAATAAGGTGTTTTCATAAAGGGAACTGCTTTTATCAGATACGGAAGTTCGATTCCACATTTCCATGCCAGTTAACCTGATTTATGAATGGGCCAAGGGCGCGAGGGCGGTGGAGCGGCTCTGAAACATTCTGTCTCTTGATAGATCGCTCAGATTCGGTTGGGATACTCTTTCCTTTCCCTGATGCTTTTCGCGCCAGGGGTCGTGGCCGTGTTTATCCTCTCATCCGTTTGCTTGTTATCCTTCCGCACCCCTCTCGCCCTGGAGGACAGGACGTCGGAGAATCCGTAGCTGCTGATCTTATAGCCGAGGGTCTTGGGGTCTATTTTGAGCAGTCTGGCAATCTCTCTCCTATCGAGCCCCTTTTCGTCTATTATGTGCGCAATTATCTCTTTTTCCACACTTTCTTTTACCTTGTTGACGATCTGCTTGAGTCCTTTACCCAGGTCCAGCTGCATCCTTAGTTCGAGACTGAAGGCATCCTCGGGGGGTATGTCTATCTGACTCTCACTGGCTTCATTTAATATGTCGGGGGGGATATTTCCCGGAAAAATAGTCTCATCGCCGAGCAGCGATGCGGCGCTGACCGCATTCCTGAGTTCCCGCACGTTCCCCGGCCAATGGTAGGCCTCGAGTATCTTCATGGCTTCGGGTGAAATGCTCTTGGACTTCTGGCCCAGGAGAAGCTTGTTTTCCTCCACAAAATGGTTAACCAGAAGAGCTATGTCTCCCTTCCTTTCCCGAAGCGGGGGTATCCTTATGATGAATTCGCTCAGGCGGTAGTAAAGGT
>CAYVLI010000340.1:0-3600 GCA_964452105.1 uncultured Nitrospinota bacterium | reverse complement strand
CCTCGTAACCCCTGGTCCCCAGATATCTTGCGATAAGTTCGCATATATCCGCTTCATCATCTACTACCAGAATTTTGAGTTGTTCGTTGCTGTTCTCAGATACCATTTCGGACCACCCCAAGCTATTTGAAACTCATTTATCTGTCAGCAGGTTATATCTCGGCTATTCCTGTTATCGGATGGGAGAGCATAATACTTTAGAGAAAAAATACATTTTCTGAAAAAATATTTTGATGGCGAGCTAACTCTTTATATACTGAGTAAATTTCGGGTGTGAAGAGTAAGGGCGGCCGGTCGGCCGCCCCTGTCATGTCATCCCAGAGTACAATAAAGCGCAAAAGCTGAAACAGCTATTACTCAACCGGCTCCGTTCCCGGCAAACGGTCTTCAGAGTTTATCCAGCGCCTCCAGCAGCTCTTCGTTCCCTGGCATACCCTGTTTCGCGTAGCGAACTACCCCTTTTTTGTCTATTATGTAAACGGTGCGCCGAACGCTTTTACCGTTCTCTTTGAGCGCATTATAAGCTGCCGTCGTCTTTCTGTCGGGATCGCTCAGCAGACGAAAACCGAAGCTGAACTTCTCGTAATAGTTCTTGTGGAAATCCACGCCCCCCGGGTTTATGCCCAGGATTTCGGCTTCCCGTCGGGCAAACTGCGCCCTGTCGTCCCGCAGGGCGGAGAGCTGGCGATTTCATCCGGGAGTGTTATTCTTGCAGTAAAAAATCAATACCAGGTTTTTCTTTCCCTTGAAATCTTTCAGGCCGACGGTTTCCCCTTCAGAAGAAAGTAGCTTAAACGCCGGAGCCGTTTCCCCTGACCCTATGGGTTTGGCCATTCTGTTTCCTCCCGATATTTCGAATGCCATCATCTTACGGTCATCTCTTTTTCGCCTTGGGGTATCCCATTAGCTCATCTCGATAACAATATACTGATATACCTACTTAGCGCTCCCTACGTATTCCGCTTTTATCTCCCTGTAAGGCTTCAGCCTGTCCTCGTTCAGCGCACCCTTTTCATCATATAGGTCCAGGAAGTAAGCAGCCAGACGCTGCTTGCCATCCCCGTCCATAAACCTGATGCTGTAGCTCAACTGTTCCGAACCGTGGCTGGGCGCTTCTACGAACTTCACTTCGGCAAGATCCTCATACTTCATGTGTATGTGCCAGTCTCTGCATTCGCAGGTCAACCATCCCTCCGTAAATTCTATCTTCGGTTCTTTAATGAACAGCTCGCCCACTGACTCAGGCGTGCCAACCGTTAGCACAATGTCATTGAGATTTAGCACCCTCTCCAGAATTTTAACCAACATTTCGTCTCCCCCTTTATTGAAAAACCCGCTTTCAGCGGTGTAACAAGCTTAAGCAGCTTTGAGAGATGCTAAGCCGCCGTCTGGTCTCCTCAAAAGTCTTCGCCTGAAGTCAACTCTTTCAGTGTAATATTATTGAAGTAATCGTCCAGCAGGCCTTGAGCATGCCGGAACACACTCTTCAGGGTACATTTTCCCGGCCTTTCACATTCCGCATCTTCCGCCGAGCACCACATGATAAAAGGCGGACCCTGAATTGCCTTGATGACCGACAGAAGGGTTATCTCCTCGGGGGGTAAATTCAACGAGAATCCACCTTTCTTCCCTTTAAACGATGCAAGAATACCCTTCTTCGCCATTTTCTGAAAGATTTTCGCCATAAACTTCTGAGGCAGACCCAGTTCCTCCGACACCTCTTTGACCAGGACTATCTTCTTATCATGATTGACCATATGGATGAGCCCCAGCAGCCCGTACTCACCCATTTTCGTTATTTTCATTGCTTCTCCCCATAAAAAGATAAAATTAGTCTTATTTCTAAGATATAACTTAGTAACCCTCCGGGCAAAATTTTTGGGCGCTAACATGGGATTAACTTTCAGAGAGCCCTTTAACTCTTTCGCTTATTTCAAGCTATCTGTTTTTGATGGTCTAAAAAAAGTGCGATACCTGGCTGTTAATATGTAAATATCTGTGGCAAAAAGCACATTCAAACATTATTATAATGTAAGAGCAGGCTATATACCATCATCATATTCCACAATTTTGAATATTTATAACAAAGTAAATTATTTTTATCATGATAAACAAAATTAGCTGCTTAGATGAATTTGAATTTTTAATAACAAATTTTGATTTTTTTATTGACTCAGCAGAACAACCATTATACACTCTTTCTGCCTTTTATCCGGGATGGATAGAAAGGGGATAAAGCCTGACACGATGCTAAATCCACATTAGGGAGGCTTTTTATGAAAGTTCGGGGGATAGGGATAAGCATCATCGTACCGTTGCTTTTAGGAATGCTACCATTTTTGATGCCCGACCCTGCTGCATGGGGAAGCAGTAAAAACAAGGTATTTGAGTCCGGTTCTAACTACATATTTATTGGCGGCTGGACAGAAAAAGAGGTAGAAACTATCACGAGGCTTCAGGATAAGGCAAAAGAGCTTCTGGAACTGTGCCAGGGTTACATAACACCGGAGGAACGGGGTAACATACTGAACACCTACAGTAAATCGTTTATCCTTCACATTAAAAACAATAACCTGGGAGAGAATATCGGAGCATCGGTTGCAAGCACCAGGCGCTCCATGGATAATGCAGTCCCTCTGGCCATGGATATGGTCTATTCTTATAAATACAGCGCCATGCAGATAAACGTCAAAGAACTTCTCCCACGCGGCGAAAAAGAAATCTTGAAGACCCTCCTGCATGAGATGGCCCACAACGCGAGCCCGCTCTATTCGCACCCACGCATGGAAGACATCTGGGATTTATATACCGGTGAGCTCAAGGAGGGCAGGAAACGGAGCGAATACTACGGTACCGTGCCGGTGAGGGTGGAAAACTGCGTCAGATCAAATGATTTCGCCTATCCCAAATTTTAGGAAATGATGAATGAACCCCAGTCAATGGGGAAAGCGGTTATCCTTTCATGATAAAAAGTGTGCCCTTACCCGTTGCTATCTTTTGACCGTCTCCGTTCTCGGCGTAAACTTCGACCAGCAAAAGTTTTTTGACCTTCTTCAGCAGACGCGCGTAAAAAGAGAGCTTATCGCCTACCTTCGATTGCTTTAAATATCGCACCTCCAACCGAGCCGTCGCAGCGTGCACACCCTGACTCAGCGCTGTCTTCCCCAGGAGGTCGTCGAAAATCAGGCTCACAAGGCCCCCGTGCAGCGTATTGTACCAGCCCACATGCTCCTTCCCCACCGTGAAATCAACTTTTATCAGACCATTATCCACGTGCTCATGCTTGAGATGCAGGCCGATTTCGTTCTTCACCCCGCAACCGAAACAGTAATCATCGTCGTGTATATTCATCAGCGCCCTCTTTTATACCGCCAATAAAAGTAATATCAATATAAGGTAAGTCCAATACGGCTTCCGCCGAATTTACTCAGGAGAGGAAAGGATTATCCGATTTCCAGGCGCCGTTGTCAAGCAAACATGAGATTCAGGAGTTACCTCAAAAATTCTGCTGAGCATGCCAACGTCGGGTCAGCGCGGCGCCGTGTGCCTACACTTGATTGACCTCCAAGCCTCATACCCACCCCTTCAGGGGTGGGTTTT
>CAYVLI010000339.1:0-3605 GCA_964452105.1 uncultured Nitrospinota bacterium | reverse complement strand
CCGCAGGTGATACGATACTGGTCGTCAGCGCCATGAAGATGGAAACCATAGTCGCTTCACCCTGCTCTGGGGTGGTGACGGCCGTGCAGCCCCTGAATTCAGGGGACAGTGTTGCGGCCGGACAGGTGGTGGCGGTGATCTCACCGACGAAGGGCGATGCCGAACAGCGCTCCCCCTCACAACAGCACCACGACGACCAGACATGGGCGCCTCTTCTGGAAGAGGTTCGCACCCTGCAAAACCTTGCGCTGGCCAGATTGGCGCCAGGCTCGGACGACCCCGGGGTCGTCCGGCAGCGCAGCCGCGGCAAGCTCACCTGCAGGGAGCGCATTGCGCTGCTACTCGATGAAGGCTCCTTCCGAGAGGTGGGCAGCGTGGCCGGGTTCGCTTCGTACGACGAAGAGGGTGGCGTGGCGGCTTTCACTCCTGCCAGCCATGTAGGGGGGTGGGGTAAGGTCGACGGCCGCACCGCGGTCGTGTGCGCGGACGACTTTACCTCGCGCGGCGGGCACGCAGACGGGGCGATAGGCGCAAAGGCCTTATACATGGACCTCCTTTCGTTAGAGCTGCGGGCGCCCTGTATAAGGATGCTGGACGGCTCGTCGGGCGGCGGCAGCATTACGGCCATGGTGCCCCAGCAGAAAGCGGAGGGCGAGAGCAGCGCCAAAGAAAGCAGGGGGGCCATAAAAGCAGGCAGACCACGGGTGGCGGGTGGAGGCGGATCGTTCCTGCCCGGGCACCTTGGAAGTACTCAATTCACCGAGCAGTTGTCCACGGTGCCGGTGATTAATATGCTGCTGGGCAGTGTGGTGGGCATCGGCGCCGCCAAGGCCGTGCTGGGGCACTTCTCGGTCATGGTGCGCGATATCGCCCAGCTTTTTGTGGCCGGGCCTCCCGTTGTCAGCCACGCCATGGGGTACGACATCAGCAAGGAGCAGTTGGGGGGGTGGCAAGTCCATTGCCGCAATGGGTCGGTGGACAACCTGGCGGAGACTGAGGAGGAGGCGTCGGAAATGGTCAAAAGGTTCCTTTCCTACCTGCCCTCGAATGTTTTTGAGCCGCCCCCGGTACTATCGCCTAATCCGGACGACCCGCCCGACCGCCGAGAGGAGGAGCTGTTCACCCTGGTGCCCCGAAAGCGCACCACCACGTTTGACATACGAAAAGCCATAAAACTGATGGCGGACGCAGGGTCGTTCTTTGAGATCGGGCCGCTGTGGGGTACGGACCAGATAACGGGTTTCGTCAGATTCAACGGCTACCCGCTCGGTGTTATCGCCTCGGACAGCCGGCACGCAAACGGCGGCGCACTCACAGCGGACGGCTGCAGCAAATTGACGCGCCACCTGGACCTTTGCGACCTGTTCCACCTGCCCATCCTCAACCTGGTGGACAATCCGGGCTTCGCCGTGGGTCTGGAGCACGAAATCACCGGCACTATACGCAGGGGCGGAGAATGGATGATCGCATTCGCCCAGGTCACGGCGCCCATCTTCACTGTACTGATGCGCCGTAGTTTCGGCGTTGCCGGAAACGACTGGGCCACGCCCAAGGCTCGGCCGTCGGTGCGCGTGCTATGGCCTGCTGCAGACCTGGGCGGCATCCCTCCCGAGGGAGGCATCGAGGCCGCATACAAGCGGCAGCTTGCCGAGGCGGAGGATCCTGAGGCATTGCGGGCGGAGATAATGGATCGCATCGAGAGCGCGCGTGGTCCGCTGGGGCCGCTGTCCAGGTTCGAGGTCGAAGAGATGATCGACCCCAGGGACACGCGGAGCATGGTCTGCGAGTGGGTGGAGACAGCATACAAGGTGGTCTCGCAGCCGAGCCGGCTCGTACCCAGGGCGCTGCAGTTCAGGCCTTAGCGCCCAATCGCCTACAGCGCTTTCATATCGAACTCCTCCGAGCCACTCATCATGACTGATAAAGTAGAGTTGATGCACAGCTTCACGGAATGGCGCAGGCTTCATCAAATAGTTGAAACGACGGATGCAGACGGCGAACCCACCATAAAATTCGTCTTTCGTGAGAAGAGCCTGGAGGAGACACCTCCGCTCAGGATAGTCGTCCTGCCTGCTGCCTTCAACCCATTAACGAAAGCGCACGTGGAGCTGCTGGACGCCGCCGAGGGAAAGAAGGGCATCGATGAGTCCCTGCTCGTCCTGGACAAGAAGACCATAGACAAGGAGCTTTTCGGCGCTACACTGGAGGACAGGCTCCTCATGCTCGAATCCTTCGCCCGGGATAGAAAAAACACTTCCGTTGCCTTCTCAAGTCATGGCCTGTTCCTGGGCAAGGCCAGGGCTCTCAGGGATATCTATCCCGAAGAAACAGAAATTTTCTTCATCGTCGGATATGATACTCTGGTGAGGCTGTTCGACCCGAAGTATTACCGGAACAGGGATGAGGCGCTGGAACACCTTTTTTCAATGAGTCGATTCCTGGTTGGAAACAGGGCAGGGAGCGACGAATCCTCCGTAGGGGAATTACTTTCTGCTCCGGGAAACGTAAAGTTCAGTGCCTGCGTGGAGCCAATAAGGATATCGGGCAGGGCGGCTGCAATGTCCTCCACCGAGGTGCGGGAGAGAGTGGAAAAAGGCCTCGAATTAGGCAATCTGGCGCCTGAATCGATAGAAAAAGTCATCCGGGGAATCGGCCTATACTCCGAACATGTAGAAGCCACTTCGAGGGAGAAAAATCATAAAGGTGGCAGGTATGAAGTGCGCTGTGACATTTTGCGGCGTCTCGCTTCATCAGATTTCCCTGAAGGCCGGGATTTACACATCGGGAAGATGGTCGAGGAGGTCATGGAGGGGGCCGAGGTCGGGCGGGTTGTTGAAAACGCCCTTGAAAGGCTCCGGTGAAGAATGGAAACATTAAATCACCGATTACGGGAAGATAGATGAAAACTGAAAGAATTGCGCTTCATTCCGACGGCATTAAACTTGCCGCCGCCCTCGACTGCCCTGAAGGCCGGGATAAATACAGGTTCATCGTGGCCTGTCACGGGCTCTTCAGCACCAAGGACAGCGATAAGTGGAGGGCGCTGGGGGAGAGCCTGACGGGAGCCGGTTACGGCCTCTTGCGAATCGATTTCAGGGGCTGCGGCGATAGCGAAGGCGACCTTGAAGAGACCACCATATCCGGCAGGATGCGGGATTTGGCAGCCGCCATAGAGTGCGTGAAAAAGCGCCCCTGCTACAAGCCTCCCATCGGCCTCGTGGGCAGCAGCCTGGGGGGAATGATGGTGCTGGTCGAAGCAAGCAACAACAACGAGATAGGCGCTGTAGCGGCCATGGCCGCCCCTGCTTCAATATCTCCCTCCTCTGAAGTCAAGGCCAGTTTGAGGGAAAAGGGATATTTCCAGTATCCCGAAGCAAGGTTAAACAAGGATTTCTGGGAGGATGGAGGGCGGTACCGGCTGAAGGAAATAGTCCCTCAGATTTCTTGCCCGACGCTCCTCATTCATGGGGATAAGGACGAACAGGTGCCCCTAAAAAACGCCTCGATTTTATATAATTCATTAAAAGGAGTAAAGAAGCTGGAAGTGATTGCAGGGGGAGACCACAGGTTCAGCGACCTTTCAGATAGAGAAAAAGTCATAAAGC
>CAYVLI010000338.1:0-3634 GCA_964452105.1 uncultured Nitrospinota bacterium | reverse complement strand
CTGTGAGCTCGCTGTTCGTTTGAGATATAGTCATCGATATGCTGATAATAGGGTTAAATATAGGGCCGGAATGAGAAATGAGAATGGAGCCTCATGAATATCGGAGGCTTCCTGGCTCTTGAAATTTACGAAAGCAGATTCTGGATAATCTTTGACCAGGAGATCGGAAGAGGAAAATGGAAGCAAGAACGAGCTTGAAAGCGTTTAAACGTGAAAAGATGGGAAAAGGCCCATCTCGTCAATTGAGGAGGAAAGGGCTCATTCCCGCCATTGTGTATGGCCGGGGGACCAGCGTTCCACTGGCCATAGACCCGCTTGAATTGCATGAACTGCTTGAAGAACTCGGAAGCGATCATGCTATAATTCAACTGGCCGTGGAAGGGGAAAGCGGAGAAGAAAAGAAGGTGATCCTCAAAGAGATGCAGGTTGATCCGCTTAGCGATGCACCTCTTCATGTTGACCTCTTTGAGGTTTCCATGGACAAGGAGGTTACCGTTGAGGTCCCCATAACCTTGATGGGAGAACCCGAGCAGGTCAAAGACGGCGATGCGATTATTGAACAGCTTATGAGTGCGATAGAGGTGGAGTGTCTGCCCTCCATAATACCCAGGGAGATGACTGTGGATATAAGCGGCCTGGGTATTAACGACGTGCTCCACGTGAGAGACTTGGAGCTTCCCGATGGAGTCGAGGTTCTCAGGGATCCTGAGGATCCGGTAGTTCTTATAAGCGCCGTGAAAGTAGTCGAGGAAGAAATTGCGGCCGAAGAAGAGGAAGAAGCAGCCGAAGAAGGCGCCGAAGGGGCGGCAGAAGAAGCGGCCGAAGCTGCGGAGGGTGAGTGAGGGCCAAACCTGGGAATTCGGCCTCCGTAATTATTTGTCTTGAGGTATCGATCCAGATGCTTTTAACAGACCATCAGGTTGGGTATAACTCCCGGACTGAAGAAGCTTAACAAGTTGAAATTGATTGTCGGCCTGGGGAACCCGGGCTTACGTTACAGGAACACCCGGCATAACGCCGGATTTATGGTTGTGGATTTACTGGCCAGGCGCCACGGCGTCAAGGTCAGGAAGAAAAGATATTATTCGCGGGTGGGCGAAGGGGTCATAAATAACGTACCCGTGGCGCTTGCCAAGCCTGATTGCTTTATGAACATCAGCGGGCGGGCCGTCGAGGCTCTGCTTGAAGGCTTTAATCTGGGCGTTGAAGATATCATCATTGTGCATGACGATATCGATATAGCTTCAGGGAAGATAAAGGTAAAGCATGGCGGAGGTGATGCCGGGCACAAAGGCATCGGCTCCGTGATCGGGCGCCTGGGGACAGGTGAGTTCACGCGAATAAGAGTGGGAGTGGGTAGGCCTGCTTCAGGCGAAGACGTGGTGAATTACGTTCTGGGAAAATTCGGCCCGGAAGAACTCTCCCTGTTGAGACCTGCCTTGACCATTGCAGCAGACGCAGTTGAATCTATGCTGCCTGTAGCCAATGGTCGTTAGAAAAGGTTTGAAGGAAACAGTCAGCCCGGGTTTGTATAGACCTGTAACTTCCAGAAACGATTCGCACGTAGGAGTGGAGAAACAGAAATGGAGAATTATGTTGTTTGGGCACCTGTTTTCGGCGGGGTGGGGTTGCTCGTAGCAGGCCTGCTCTATGGTTACATCAAACGTCAACCGGCTGGCAGCGAATTGATGATTGAGATTGCTGAGAAGATTCATGAGGGAGCCATGGTGTTCCTGAAGAGGGAATACTCTATCCTCATCTTCTTTGTGGCGGCAGTGTTCATAGCTCTCTTTGTTGCTATAAATCCTTTTACGGCAGTGGCTTTTCTTACCGGTGCCTGCTGTTCGATGCTGGCGGGCTACTTTGGGATGCAGGCGGCCACCAAGGCTAACGTGCGCACATCCCAGGCCGCCAATGAACAGGGCAAGGATAAAGCCCTGAGCATGGCCTTCTCTGGAGGCGCGGTCATGGGCCTCTCGGTGGCCAGTCTGGGCCTGGTGGGCATAGGACTTTTCTATTATTTCTTCGCCAAAGAAAACCCCGCTATAATCAATGGCTTCGCCATGGGAGCCAGTTCTATCGCCCTGTTTGCCAGGGTCGGTGGGGGCATCTTCACCAAGAGTGCAGACGTAGGAGCGGACCTCGTAGGTAAAGTGGAAGCGGGTATCCCCGAGGACGACCCCCGCAATCCCGGCGTTATCGCCGATAACGTGGGAGACTGCGTGGGCGATACCGCAGGAATGGGAGCGGATATCTTCGAATCCTACGTTGGTTCCGTCGTCGCTACCATCGCCATCGGTTCCACCATGGGGACTATGACCCTGGCTCACATGTCTCTGCCCATCCTGGTGGTCATGCTGGGCATTGTGGCTTCTTTGATAGGCATAGCCTCTATAAGGGCGCTGGAGAAATTGAACCCTGCTTCGGCCTTGAGATATTCCACCTTCATCGCTGCAGCCATCCTCCTTGTGGGGTCATACTTTCTGGTTAAGAAAATAGGCCTGCCTTCGGGTCTCGGTGCATTTTGGGCGCTTTTCTCCGGATGTATCGCAGGCATAGCGATCGGTTTGCTCACGGAATACTATACCGCCGGCCCCCCCATCAAGAGGATAGCAGAAGCTTCCCAGACCGGAGTTGCCACAAACATAATAACCGGACTCGCTGAAGGAATGGGTAGCACGGTCTTACCGGTCCTGGCCATAGTGGCCGCCACCTTTGCCGCATCTAAACTGGGCGGACTTTACGGCATAGGGCTTTCTGCGGTGGGTATGCTTTCCACCGTGGGAATAACCATGTCGGTGGATGCTTACGGACCGATAGCAGATAATGCCGGCGGCATCTCGGAGATGGCCGGACTGGGCGAGGATACCAGACGTATAACCGATAGTCTCGATGCCCTGGGCAACACTACCGCCGCCATAGGCAAGGGCTTCGCGATAGGGTCCGCCGCTCTCACCGCACTGGCTCTCTTTTCAGCCTACACCAAGGCGGTAGGTCTTGAAACCATTGACCTTACCAACTCAAGGGTAGTCATAGGGCTATTCATAGGAGGTGTAATTCCATTCTTCATCGCCTCGCAGACCATGAAGTCGGTGGGGAAGGCTGCTTTCAAGATGGTAAATGAGATAAGAAGGCAGTTCCGCGAGATTCCCGGCCTAATGGAGGGAAAGGCCAAGCCTGACTCGGCTCGTTGCGTTTCCATCAGCACCAATGCCGCGCTGCGTGAGATGATAATCCCTGGAATAACCGCAGTGCTTTCTCCCATAATTGTGGGTTACGTTTTAAAACCGGAGGCTCTGGGAGGGATGCTGGCCGGCGCGACGGTAACGGGCGTGCTCCTGGCGCTGTTCATGTCCAATGGCGGCGGCGCCTGGGATAACGCCAAAAAGTATATAGAAGAGGGCAACCTGGGAGGCAAAGGCTCGGAGCCCCACAAGGCCGCGGTGGTAGGAGACACGGTAGGAGACCCTTTTAAGGACACCTCCGGGCCATCCATGAACATTCTTATAAAGCTGATGTCAGTGGTGTCCCTGGTTCTGGCGCCGCTTTTTCTCAGATAGCGGGCTTATGGATTTTTCGATGAGGTCCGCCTAAGGCGGTGGTTAAAAGTTTTACTAGGCTGTGTGAGGGAACT
>CAYVLI010000337.1:0-3642 GCA_964452105.1 uncultured Nitrospinota bacterium | reverse complement strand
CATGCAAAAGCAAAATCTCATAATAAAAGGAGAATAACATTATGGCAGAGAAGATTGAGATTAAGGATGAATGGAAAGCTTTAATAGGTAAAGAATCTCCGGCCTGGACATACGAGTTTACCACCACCAGCGTTCGGGCCTTTGCGCGGGGTGTCGGGTACACCGACCTTGTTTATTACGATATCGAAGCCGCCAAAGCGGCCGGTTATAGGAATCTCCCGGCGCCGCCCTGCTATCTTGGCACTCCTGTGTTCATTCCCGGCAAATCAGACGACACGTTCAGCGGGCCTAAAGAAGGCGCCGTGGACTTCTTCCAGTTTGGCCTGAAGAATGTTCTCGACGGCGGGACGGAAGTAGAATATTTCGATACTATTTGTGCTGGAGATACACTGACGGCTGTCAGTAAGTTGTCAGGACTGGATGTACGCGATAGCAAGGCGCTTGGACAAATGCTCATCGTCAGCTCGGAAATGGAATTCAAGAATCAAGAAGGTAAAGTAGTCATGATTTCAAGAGGACAGGCTATCTTATACTAAGGAGGACGAAAATGGCAGTAACATGGGATAGTATTAAAGAAGGGGACACGCTGCCCGAACTGAAAAAGAAGCCGGGTGTCAGTCAATTGGTGAAGTATGCGGCAGGGAGCGGGGATTTTAACCCCATGCACCATGATTATAATTTTTTTCAATCCAAAGCTATAGGTTCCATCATAGTTCATGGCCGATTTAAATGGTCCAGCCTCGGGGAGATTGTATCAAACTGGCTGGGGCATCAGGGTCGAATTAAGAAAGTTTCCTGCCAGTATCGAGGGATGGATTTTCCTGATAAGGAAATGACCGTTAAGGGTGTTGTCGAAAAAAAGTGGGAGGAAGGCGGCGAGAAGCTTGTGGAGATTACCGCCTGGACGGAAAACGAGGAAGGGAAAAAGACCACACCGGGTAAAGTTATTGTGGCTTTTGATTAGCTTTATCTATTAAATTCAGTTTCGGCTTTATAGGGAATGCGCCTTTTACGAATGCAAGTATTGGGCATTACCATTGGGGCAAGCTCACCATTCCTGGTGTGTTTCTTTGAGCCGGACGCAGCAGATGGGCTTAAGGTTGCGGTAGCGAGTTGTTCAGCCGTGGGATGGGGTATGCTCCGAGGGCCTGGTGTCGCCCTCCATCCACCTTAAGCCTCTATCCTGTTTTTGAGGAGCATTATATCAGGTGAGAGATGCTTATCTCGTCCACCCTGCTGCAATGCTTGCCCAAATAAACTACTGCGGTGTCTTAAAAATACGTTCACAAAATGCAGCAGAGATTCTTCGCTCCGCTCAGAATGACAGGCTTGTTACTTGCATTGTCATGCTGAGTCTGCCAGCGGCGTGGCGAAGCATCTCGCTGGTAAGTGGAGACAATCCATGAATTGTCCCTATAAGGTTGGGCAGGCATAGAGATTATTTAATGTTATTTGTGAAACGCGATATTACCGTTAAGTTTATATTATCTTACCTCCTCCCCAGTAGCGGTCTTTGAGCAAACGTATTAAGAGCTTACCCGTATTGGTACGCGGTAGCTCGGCTTCAAAGTCGATACTGACGGGACATTTTATTTTAGAGAGTTTTGAGCGGCAATATTCAATTAGCTCCTGTTCCAGTTCGGGGCCGGCTTGATCCATGTCAATTGCTTGAACTATAGCCTTTACTTCCTCACCAAAATCCTCATTGGGGACGCCGATAACAGCCGCATCTACAACCTTGGGATGCATGATCAGAATATTCTCGGTCTCCTGAGGATAGATGTTAACCCCGCCCGAAATAATCATATTGGTTGCACGGTCAGTTAAATACAAATACCCTTCTTCATCTAAATACCCTACATCGAACAGAGTCGTCCATCCGCGGGAATTGCGAGAGGCCTTGGTTTTTTCCGGATCGTTATGGTATTCGAAGTCCGGTCCGTCGGAAAAATAGATAATTCCAGGCTCGCCAGGCGGCAGTTCATTATCATCTTCGTCCAGAACATGGGCTGTCCCGATATAGGAACGCCCCACCGACCCCTTGTGTTTTAACCATTCCTCAGGGGTAATCGCCGCAAATCCGTAACCCTCGCTCGAGCCATAAGCTTCGAAAAGAATAGGTCCCCACCATTCCATCATCTGTTCTTTAACGGGGATAGGAATGGGTGCAGCCCCATGAATTGCAATCTTCATACTTGAAATATCGTACATGTCGCGCACCTCTTCCGGCAGTTTGAGCATGCGGATAAACATGGTCGGAACCCATTGGCTGTGGGTCACCCTGTAATGTTGAATTAATTTCAGAGACTCGAGCGCATCGAAGCGCTCCATTACGACTACCGTGCCACCGGCATGGATCGTCATCATGGAAAAACTCAAGGGCGCGACATGATAAAGCGGCGCCGGGGATAAGTAAATCGTATCTTCATCCAGACCATAAAGCGCAATGAGCTTTTTGTTCGCATCGGGTAATTCCCCATAGGGAAGGGTCTCATAGTTACGTTTGACCCCTTTAGGCCGACCGGTGGTCCCTGAGGAATAGAGCATAACCCGGCCTGCCAGCTCGTCTTCGATGGGTGTTTTAGGGTAGGCTGCTGCTTTTTCATCATACGACTCAAAACCATCGATTACACCGCCTACCATGAGTCGGCCGGCTACACTGGGCATGATATCTATTAACTGCGAGGCCAGCTCCTTCTTGGCGACAGAAGTTATAAACGCTTTGGCGTTGCAATTGTTCACGATGTATTCGATCTCGGAAATATTCAAATAGGTGCTGATGGGAGTGAACATCAGACCCGCCCTTGAAGCGGCGTGACATATTTCCAGAAAATAGCGGTTGTTTTCCAGAAAGAAAGCGATATTATCCCCAATTTGCAGCCCCATGTCCCGGAACATGTGCGCGCACCGGTTTGCTCGTTCTTCAAGTTGCAGTCTGGTAACTACTTCGTTGCTTTTAGACATTATGTAAGCCGGTTTATCGGGGTTCTCAAAAACGGTTTTTCTTGGATCGAGCATTTTTTGTATGCCTCGTACTGGATTTCGATAAAATGTGTACACCGTTTTGTTTTGACCTTATAGCGCCAATTTGCTAAGCTGAGGCCGATTCCTGCCGCGCCTTGACTTATTCCAGCCTCGCCTGAACTCCGAACTTATTCGCAATTTTCACCGCCTGTACAAATCAGTGAGAGGTAATTCGCCATGAGAGCAGATAACAAAAAAAAGGCCCTCCTGTTTCCCATATTTCTGCTCATCCTGCTTTCCTTCAGTTATACCGCAACCGCAGCCGCAATTGAAGAGGATAAAGGCCGTATCCCGGGAAAAATTCGCTCTCTTCAAGTACCCTTCATCGAAAACAGAGGTCAGATAGAAAACGAGAGCGTCAGGTTCTACGCCAATACATTCGGCGGGACAGTCTTTATTACCGAAGATGAGGGAATAGTCTATTCCCTCCCTGTTTTGAGTCTTGATTATAGAAAGAAGTTTATTGATGTTGCAGGCACAGGAACGAAAAATGGAAAACTTCATACCAAGAGGATGTCTTGATGACAGCTATGGCAGAATATTTTGATGTTCGTGTAATAAGGTGTGCTAGATTCAACCTCGAAGTGCAACGAATGAGGAAGCAACTTCGAGTGGAGT
>CAYVLI010000336.1:0-3652 GCA_964452105.1 uncultured Nitrospinota bacterium | reverse complement strand
TATGGAATTAGATCTTGAGAAAATATTGAAGGAGAGCAAGGTCTCCTTCTTCAAGGCTGGCGGCCCCGGCGGCCAGCACCGTAACAAGACCGAGACGGGGGTGATAATCAAGCACCTGCCCACGGGTATAACTGCGTCTGCTTCCGAGCGGAGGTCGCAGAGCCAGAACCGGGAGGTGGCTGCGCAGCGCCTGCTGGATAAGCTGCGCAGGCATTACGCCAGGAGAAAGAAGAGGCTCAAGACGGCCATGCCGCAGGCGGCTCGTGAGCGAAGACTCGAGGAGAAAAAGCAGCGAGCGAAGGAAAAGAAGCTCCGCGGGAAGAACTTTGATTCCGACCGTTAACTCGCCCCGCCGGGGCGGTCATATTCTAATATTTCAGAAACACCTCTAAATGTCATATACCCATAACGGGCATATCCTTGGGATATGTGACCGTGAACTCTATGAGTATCTCTTTTTTCTCCCGAGGTTTCAGGTTGAATTCCCAGAGCAGCACTCCTTCTTTGTCCTGATAGTTTTTTTGATTGGGTTCCGGGTCGATTTTAACGTTTTTCACCACTATTCTATCGGTTCTGGATACGGGTATGCTATCGAGAACCTTTATCATGATGCTTTTATCCTTTAAGTTCTCCGCAGTTATTTTGTAAGCCAATTCCCTGACGATGGTTTTCCTCTCGATTTTTCCAAGGATTGTCTCTTTCCTTTTATCTCTGGTTTTTTCCTTTTTCGTTTTGATCTCACGTTCGACGCCCAGATTAAAATGAAATTCCTCACCGGCCCTTTTCTCTCTGAGGAAAGTCTTTCCTATGAACCGACCGCCGAAGTGAACGTTTAAAGGGCCGCTCAACAATTCTTTATCCGCACCGGTCTTACAAACCAGGAAGGTCAGCGGGTTTATCCCTGGAATGGCATAGTAAAAAAATTCTCCCCGCAATGTCTTTGAGAAGAGGGGGAACAGCGTCTCCTTCTTTCTCGATTCGATGTAGAGAGCATTCGGTAACCGGTATTCAAAAGAGAGGGGTAATTCTTTGGCCTGGGCCTCTGCGAACTGTGCTTCCGCTTCGGGTCTCTTTTCAGCGGCGACCTTAAGACTTTCCTCTTTTTCCGACGGAGATGCCGCCCCTTTCGCACGGTACTTGAGCCCCTCCCTCGGTGTGACTACATCCAGAAACCAGCTTCTCGGAGAAGGAACGCCCACACCCCGCAGGGGCGTCACGTTGGAAACGGATAATGAGACGTTCTTCCAATCTTCACCTGTTATCTGCCTTATCCGGGAAAACATTATTAAGTTAACTTCCTTCAGGCTCAGAGGTACATCGACTTTATAAAATGGGCTCCAGGTGGCGTTACCGACCAGATAGCTTGCCTCAATGCCGGTCATCTGCTCCCTTGATGAATTGAAGGTTATTTCTATTATCTTCTTCACGTTTTGGCTTCGATTTCGTAAAGCAGCCAGTTCTTTCTTCAATACTTTTATTTCCCTGTCTATTTCCACTATCTCGAAATCTAAGGACCGTCTTTTTTCGGTAGTGCTCTGGAGATTTGTTTCAAGGAAATTTAGCATTTTCTTTAGGGTTTCAGTGCCGGGAAAGTTCGTCTTCATATCTTGAGGAACCTGCGTCTTGGAGAAGTCTATTATTGAATTCAAAAACGATTGCTTCTTGTTCAGCACTTCTTGTTCATCGAGCGACTTTCTCTTCGATTTCTGTAATTCTTCTATCTTCTGCACTAATGTCTTTATTTCTACCTGTGGCGGTTCCTTGAGAAAACTTTCCCTGTACTGAACGCTTAAGATTTCCCCTTCGCCGAAAACCTTCGCCGAGATTGAGTCTTTATCCACGCTGAAGGCTTTTATTTCCAGGGTTATCTCATTTAATCCTTTGCCGACCTGTGTCTTCGCCTCTCTTTTTATTAGGGCCTGGTTGGCGAACAGGGTGACCTCTTTTATTTCAGACGAGACCGTAACCTGAGCGAAAGAGATGGCTGTCCAGAGAAAGATGATTAAAATACCGATTGCTTGCTTCATTTGCCGCCCTCCCTTTTTCAGCGGGTGCCCGTTCAACAAAATGTTAAACGTTTTACCGCTTTTTGACGAATAGTCACTTGAGTATAGCTCAAGTCCGGTCTCTTCCCTTTTATAGTAATCTTAGTATAAGAAGATGATTAAAAAAAGAGAATACATGGCTCTGGAGTTGGAAAAACTCCGACCCGATACGCTTCTGGGTTCCGACCTCTTTCTGCGACAAAGTGATGAGGGCGGGTACGTCCTTTACAAGCGTAAGGACATGGGGGTCACCCAAAAAGACATCGAGCGGCTGATATTTAATAACGTCGGCGCCCTCTATGTAGATGCCGAGGATGAAGATATAGTCATGGATTATCTGGAGAGTAACCTCAATTATCTACTTGAATCCCCTGAACTCGCCCCGGAAAAGAAATCGGAGCTTCTGTACGACTGCGCAACTCACAGAGTTAAGGATGTGTTGTCCAACCCGGAGTCCAGCAAAAATCTCAAGAAATCCAAGGATATGGTCGAGAATGCCATTAATTACATACTCGCCCAGGAGAAGGCCCTGCAAAGTCTTATGGAATTGATGTCTCACGATTACAGTATCTATGCTCACAGCGTCAACGTATGCACTCTATCTGTAGCTCTGGCCAAGTTTGTCGGAGAGACCAGCAAAACGGTTCTCAGGGAAATCGGCCTCGGCGCCCTTTTGCATGACGTGGGCAAAAGCAAGATATCCGAGGATATACTGAACAAAAACGGCCAGCTCGATGAGAAGGAGAAGGCCCTCATCATGAAGCATCCTCTCTTAGGGCTCGAAATAATCGAAAAGCTGATTCCAGCTCCCGGTATCATAAGATTGATAGTGGTTCAACATCATGAGAAGTGTGATGGCAGCGGGTATCCCTATGGTCTCAAGGGGGAAAGGATTCATAAATATTCGAGATTGGTTTGCCTGGTGAACATGTATGATACCCTGACTACCAGGGGGCTCTATAAAAATGCCCTGAAAACCTTTCCTGCTCTCAAACTGATGATAGAGAGGATGGACCGGCAATTGGATCCGATTTTTCTAAACAAATTCGTACAGCTATTGAAAAAATAAATGCGTTTTCCCTAAATAATACGCTGAAAGACCCATGACTTCCACTTTTAATCGAGAAAATCCAATGGATATTCAGAACCAGGTTTGCCCCAATTGTTCGAGCCCTTTTGAGGAAAACGAGCAGACCCCAAAGCAATGCCTGGTATGTGGTAGGCCGGGATGTTCGAGTTGCATCGGTTGGCGGTGCAGCTACTGTGATGAGGATTACCATAACTGGCGAAAAGCCGTTGTCTCGACCTTTCCGGAAGAGAGCATGGTGGAAAAACTGATGAGATTGAAGCTGGCCAAGATTAAGATTACGAACGGCAAACTGGAAGACTGGGTTAATGCAGGCGGCGTCTTTAAATATGGAATTAAAAGGAGGGGCATATTCCTTTTTATTCGTAAAGAGCATACCTTCGAGCTTGCCGGCTGGCGATATGTCTTCTCTCAGCGGTGCATGGCAAAATCATTTCAAAAGCGGGTCACAGAATTAATCAGCGACTTTAGCGGCTGGCCCCCTGAAAATGAAAGCAGACAGAATTAACGCAGAAAACCA
>CAYVLI010000335.1:1763-3662 GCA_964452105.1 uncultured Nitrospinota bacterium | reverse complement strand
AGCTGGGAGATGGTGTAGTTTACATAGTGCTCGCGCACGTCCGGGTCGTCCATGTTCTGGTCGATTGCCGGATAGACGGTATCATAAAAGTAGTAGGGGGTGTTCTGATATCTGGCCAGCGACTGATACCACTTGAAGCGCGGGTCGCAGGCCATGCTGCAGGCCAGGAGTAAGGTAGGATCGGCCATGCCGCCTCTCGGCGCTTCTTTGGGAACCTTTCCACCTCCCTCTTTGAACAGGCGGGAATATCCCAAGCCTGTTCGGACGTAACCACAGATAAGGTTGGAATAGCCGTCCGACTCGGCTGCTTCCAGCAGGACGTCGGCCTGCTGTTTGGCGGCGGCCACCGCCGCATAGTTCTCGGTATAGACGGCGTCGATGCCGAAGGCTTCTATTATCTCCTGCTGGATGCCCACCATGCACCAGGCCACGGGCCTGCCTGCCTCCCGTGATTCCACGGCCTTCTGGTACATCATCTTGGTCCATTCGTTGGCTTTCCTGGCTATCTGAGTAGCCTTAACGGCCGTCGTCTTGGTGGTCTTACCGTTACCAGCCATTATGTATCCTCCTCACACGGATGGTTTATTCACCATCCCGAAGACCGGGATGATGCGCTTTACAAAACCATGGATTAGAACCTGACTTACTTTTCGGCTTCTATCATTTCCAGGAAAGCCCCAACCCTGGTCTTCACCTGGCCCATTGCGCCTGCGCTGTAATCGTACTCGATATGCAGGGCGGGCAGACCTTCCTCCTCAAGATAGTCCCTGAGGTCCGGGACGTCCAGTTCATGAGTGTCGCAGAAGCGGGTGATGTAGAGTATGACGCTGTTCACGTTGAAGTCTTTTATGTAGTCTTTGATATGCTTGAACCTCAGGTCCAGTTCCTCTTCGTAAGGTTCCTCCTCCAGGCGCCTGTAAGTTCTGGGGCACATTATGTCGTAGAGGTAATGGTTGGCTATAGCGTTCATCGGGCTGGTCGAATTGTCAATATCCTTTCCGTATATGCGGGTACCCAGGCACATGTCGTCCGCCACCACGTTGGCCCCGTTCTCTTCCACCAGGTTGACCAGTATGGGATCGTCCACCTCGCTTCCGTAAACCAGCACCCTGGCAGCCGTTTTAGCCGGGCCGTCGCTCCTGTTTTTGGCTTCCTCGATGACCTGCCTGAACAGCTTGCTGCTCTCCTCGACCGGCATGCTCAAGCCGTTGATCACCGCTCTCAGCGTCTCCCCTCCGGAAATCTTCGGTGGGTCTCCTTTGCGCAGATCGTAAATCTGGCGCATGAGTGCACGGTTTTCGTTGTGCAGCTCTATGGCATTCTTGAGGTCGTCATCGGTTATCTCTCTGCCGATGAATCCTTCGAGGCTCTTCTTGAACAGGGTCAGCTCCGCCTCGAAAAAGCCCAGGGAGGCATCGTCTATCCTGTGCGGCAGATTGATGAAGTGTGAGTAGCCGGGCTTCAGGTAGTAATTCCAGATGTTGTACATCCGCTCTACGGTGTCGCAGCTATGAGGGCAGACGAAGCCGTCGAAGAAATCATATTTCTTCTTGAGGGCCAGGTCGAAGGAGCTGCGCACGAAGGGGCACATGATAGTTTCCAGATAGGCGTCGGCAAGGGTGATGGGCTCGGACATGTTGCCCAGTATCCTGAAAGGAACGACGCCTGCGGCGGTAAACAACTCCAGCGGAGGGAAACAGCAATAGTATCCCACCACCTTCTTACCATCTTTCTTCAACTGGTTACCGATCTCCTCTCTACTCGGCTGGGACTGAATTGCATTGAGCATTTGTGACCTCCTGAGTTATCCAGGCGGACCCCTAAAAAGAAGGTCTTTTCGCCTCGGTCGTAAGCTTCTATTATGCCCTTCATGAATCAGAAGCGCACCCAACTACAAGT
>CAYVLI010000335.1:0-1663 GCA_964452105.1 uncultured Nitrospinota bacterium | reverse complement strand
AAGTGTATCCGAAAGAACTTCCCATTCCAAACAATGCCTACATTATATGCTGGGTCATCCAATGTCAAACGTAATTTAGGAGAAGCATCAGGGCGCATCTTTGGCGCATCTGAAGCCGAAGCTCTGCAACAGGTCTATCTGAAAGGCCTTATACCTTCCGGATGCCCTGAGCGAGTCTTCACCCTCGAACCAGGAGCCGCCGCGCAGCACCTTTAGCATGCCCCTGCGAGGGCCTTCGGGGTTCTTGTACCAGGCCCACTCGTAGAAATGGCTATCGTACCAGTCTGCCACCCATTCCCACGCGTTACCTGCCATGTCCATGGCGCCGTAAGGGCTTTTACCAAGAGGAAAACTGCCCACCGGCGCAGTCAACCCGAACCCATCCTTTACCTTTCCGCCCTGATTGAAGTTGGCCCTGTAAACTGCATGGGATTGAGGAGTCTCGTTACCCCAGGGATACCTCCTGGCGCTATTGCCACGGGCCGCTTTCTCCCACTCCATCTCCGTGGGGAGCCTTTCCCCGGCCCACTCGCAGTAGGACCTGGCGTCCCACCAACTCATGTGAATCACGGGATGGTTCGGCGTAAATGAAGCATCGCTGCCGGGGCCGAGGGGCTGGCGCCAGTCCGCTCCAAGAACCTTCTCCCAGGCTTCCCCCACCCATACCCAACTCCAGCCGCGCTTTTCAGCGGTGGTGCTATAGTGAGTCGCTTTCACGAAATTCTTGAACTCTCTGTTGGTCACCTCAAACTTGTCCAGATAGAAAGAGTCTATGAAAATCTTGCGCATGGGCATCTCGTCACTTTCGCCCTCATTACTTCCCAGCATGAAATAGCCGGCGGGTACATAGACCATCTCACCCCCGTCCTTACCGATAACGGGGGAATGTCGGCCATCCACGTACCGCGAAGGCGCGGAAGCGGAAGATAAACCCGCTGCAACCAGAACCAGGGCTGCGCTGAAAACCACGGCTATAATTTCTCCTTTCTTCATGCTCAACTCCTAAGTCACGCTATCGTGGAGATGTTCCCCTGATTTCCCCCTTCTGCGGATATTATATTTTTACTATAGTAAATAATTTATACTAAATTCTACAACAAGCAAAAAATAAATCGGGTAAATATAAACTAAATGAGGTCAGAGTTCAGAAATAGAGGCAATTTAAGATCGTCCTGCGATGGTCTGAACCGGATAAACATACTGGAGGCTTTTTAAGCATTTAGAGACGGGGTAATCTGTCCGGGTTCACCAGGCGGCCTATCTTTTCACCTAATCCGCCAATACCCGTGAGCTCTACCTGAAAATCTATTGTGGTCTCGTCAAATCTATCCACGAGTCTTGCCGTTATGCCCCAGCATTGAGATTTATAGCTGACTATTAAACTGTTTTCGGTGAATTTCTTTTCCTGCAAAAGGTTAATTCTGGCGGCATATTCCAAATACCACTTCTTGCTCAGCCGTGCTCCTATCCCGGCCCTTATGTAATCCGTCCTGGGGGACCCGGCGGGGCTCCTTCCCCTTTTAAGCCTGGAATCAAACTCGAGGTTAAGGTATTCGAGCAAGCTCAAGTCCACTTCGAAATTCATCGTCTCCAGGCCGTCCTCTTTGTAGTCGTACAGCCCGTCGAAATTGACCCGGAGCGCGGGCACTACCCAGGTCTCCAC
>CAYVLI010000334.1:0-3666 GCA_964452105.1 uncultured Nitrospinota bacterium | reverse complement strand
GCTCATGGCCTCTTCGGCGTCAAAGACCGGGGTAAGCTTCTGATATTCGACCTTTATATGTTCCAGGGCTTCTTCGGCTATCTCCGGCGTGTCCGCAGCAACGGCGGCCACTGGCTCTCCCACCATGCGCACCACGTCCCGGGCCAGGAAGTATTCGTCGGCTATGCCAATTCCATGCTTGCGAGGCGCATCCTTATCTCCAGTTATGACGGCCCTCACCCCCGGGATCCTTTCCGCCTTCCTGCAATCTATCCGGACTATTCTGGCGTGGGGAAGGGAACTTCGCTTCACTCTCGCATGAAGCATGTTGGGAAGCGCTACGTCTGCGCAGAATTTCACCTGGCCCGTGGCTTTCAGCCTGGCGTCCACTCGCTCTACGCTCATTCCAACGGCCTTGAATTCCTCCGTTGTCCTCATCCCCTGTTGTTCTGCCGGTCTTCGGTCGCCCATGTCCATGCCTTTCCGGGGTTGCCTTTTTCAGCCGCTCACCCGTGCGGCAGCAAGGATAGCATCGATTATGCTGCTGTATCCCGTGCACCTGCACAGGTTGCCTGTGATGGCGTTTTTTACATCCTGCCTGGTGGGATGGGGGTTTTCATCCAACAGAGCCTTTCCGGCAAGGAGCATCCCGGGGGTACAGAAGCCGCATTGCAGGGCGTTTTGGTCGATGAAGGATTGCTGCAAAGGGTGCAGCTTCTCACCGTGCGCCAGCCCCTCCACGGTTATAACCTCTTTACCATGAGCCTTGGCCGCCAGTGTAAGACAGGACTTGACGGCCTTCCCATTCATGAGCACCGTGCAGGCGCCGCATTTTCCCGAGCTACACCCCCTCTTGGCGCCGGTCATAAAGAGGCGGTCCCGGAGGACGTCCAGCAGCGTTTCAATGGGTTCCACGGAGACCCCATAGGGCTCCCCGTTTACTATCAGCTCAATATGGATGCTCATGGCTCAGGCCTCAATTCTTCTTGTGGTCACGGCCCCCTCAGGACAAACCAACCTGCACATATAGCACTGAATGCAGATATCATGGTTACACACCGCTTTCTTCTTAACCATGCGCATTGCGGTGGTGGCTGTCGATTCACAGGCCAGCACGCAGCGTCCACAGCTTGTGCACTTTTCTGCATCGACTTCCATTCTCACAGGCTGGGAGAACATTCCCCCCAGATAGCCATCGGCCATATATTTATCCGTGGTAACGCCGCGGAAATCTTCTATGGTAGAGTAACCTTTCCGCTCCATGAAATTGGTGAGCCCTTCCACAAGGCCTTTGGCCATGCCGTAGCCGTATAACATTGCCGAAGTGCCTATCTGAACATGATGAGCGCCTACCATGATGAACTCCACCGCGCTCTCCCAGTTGCTTATGCCTCCGATAGCGGTGACGGGTATGTTCACCGCTTGCACTATATCCATGACAGCACGAAGTGCAAAGGGTTTGATGGCCGGGCCGGAGATGGGTCCGTAGGAGCCCCGTTCGTTTCCCTTTTCGTCTATAAGGGTGGCTATGGGCTTCCCGGTCTCTATATCCACGCCGATCAGGCCGGGTATGGTGTTGGTAACGGATATGCCGTCGGCGCCGGCGGCTTCCAGGGCCCGGGCCAATTCCTGCAGTTCTTCCCTGAAAAGGAAGGCGTTGGTTTTAATCATTATGGGTATATTGCAGGAATCCTTGACTTTTTTTACGACTTCGGCAGCCAACGAGGGGTCCCTATATACACGAACACCGAAACGAGGCATATACGCAGCGCCCATGTTCATCTCCACGAAGTCGGCGCCTGCCTCCTCCGCCCCCTTTACCAGTTCCACCCAATAATCAGGATTGACGGCGGCAACGCTCACTCCGATGGGCAGCCCCGCTTCCTTCGCTTCCTCGATGGTCTCACGGTAACCGACGGGCGTAATCGAATCGGCAGAGCCATAGAGGACCCAGGTGCTGTTCTGAAAGGCATACATGAACGGGGGTTTGTCCACGAAGTCTGTTTCACGCGATATCCACCCTCTTGTCCTGTATCCCTGGTGTCCCCGGAAATTCCCTCCTACCGGAGCGGTTCGAGTTACGGCACCACCCCAGCCTGCATTGAGAGCCCGTTGAAACGCCCCCGGGCGGGGGTTTGAGGGAGGAGCGGAGGCCAGCAAAAAAGGGGTGGCCAGGCGGATACCCGCAAAATCCACGCTTAGATCAGCGGCCATGACTATCTCCTTGTCCAAAGCCCCGGGTGTATTCCCCTTACAACATGAGGCGATTCTCTTAGAGTCAGGGCCCTGCTCAACTCTACGTTGAACACGCCTTTCATTTCTCATTCTATGCAGACCCAGCTTAAAATCCTTATAACAGAGTCCTCTTAATTTGTCCACAGCGAACCCTGTGACCTCTGGTTCCTGGAAGAGATACGGGCACACTCATGCCGCAGTCAGGTTCGGGATATCTTTTGACCCGGGCGGATGCGATCTTATTGTGACATTTTTTTGTGTAGAGATGCGAGTTGAATCCGGACAACACCGAACCTGAGAGGGCTTATAAAAAAGATGAAAAATACTCTATCACAACATTAACGAATATCGGTTCTTTATCGTTGATGGATAAAAGGCGAAGTTTTTTCCGGGAGCGAAAGTCGGCTGAGGATGCGGAAGAGTGGATGCGTTGTGGGTTTCTGGGGTGGGAACTTTGCGGGGGCTGAAAGCGATGAGCTATATATCTGGTTGAGGTGGAACCAACCTGCTGGCACCATTTGCGTAGGGGGCGTTTGAACCGGCCTGAGCTGGCTTCCTTCAATTCAGAGCCGGCGCCTTCGATGTGGGTCGTAACTCGCTCCGATATCTTTATGGACAGGCGGCGTCTCTTGAGGCCGGGCACAGTAAATAACTGACTATCTCTCCGGTGGGCTCTGCCGCGTGGAAAGCCTCAAAATCTCTTTGTGAAAAGTCTCTTTGCTTTTATCTAAGGGCTCTTTTTCCCGGGACAGGTAGCCAGATGTGGATGTCTCTTGTTCCACTCCTCGGCCGAAATGGAGAACTTCTTTTCGACCTTTTCCCTGTAGGTGGGACCTGAGTTGTAAGTGCAGAAGGGGTATATTTTACCGTCGGGCGCCGAATAGTGCACCACGCAACGCTTTACCCTCTCCACTTCAAAGTTATAGCCGTCCATGAAGTGCATACCGGCCACAAGCATGGCGTGGTACTTGGGTCTTCTCTCCCCCCTTCCGTATTCCTTGTCTATCAGTCCGTACAGACTTTCCAGGAAGTGTTTGAAAGTCATTCCCGCTGGAGCAACCTTCTCATTGAAGTACTTTTTCAGGCGGTTAAAAGTCTTGATGCTCTGGAATGTCTTGGATCTGCTTCTCCTGACGTTGTCGGATAGTTGCTCCATCTCCGTGAACAGGCCTTCGACATCGATGAACCTGGTTATAGGCACTGCGTCGCCTTTGGGGCCGATGACCACGTAAGTGCCCAACGTGCAATGTGGATGGCAGGATAGGTGCAGCACATTCGCCCCCCAGAGGGCGCTGCTGAGCTTAGAGATAGGAGAGACCAGAGACATTGGGTACCATTCGTCCTTGGCGCTCATTAAGCCGGTCTGTTCTTCTATACGCTTGGCTATATCTGGGAGAGTGAAGCGTTTTTGCATCCTTTCCTTGCGAGAAATTCGTCCTGTGAAGCAGACAG
>CAYVLI010000333.1:0-3667 GCA_964452105.1 uncultured Nitrospinota bacterium | reverse complement strand
AGAGCATGCGGCTCAGGTACCGGCTTGTGGCCCGCATCACGTATGCATTGACCACGGTCGTGTTGGTGCGCTCGTATTCCCTGAACTGAGGCGAAATTTCGGATGAGATCGAAACCGCTAAGTCAGGGTAATTACGTTCGATAAGCTCTTTCGCCTTTTGCTCATGGACGGGGTTGGCGTAGGAATGGATAAAGGATACGGCGATGGATTCCGCATCCATCTCCAGGAGGCCGGAAACCGCCTTCAATAATTCTTGCTCGTGGAGAGGTTTCAGGATTGTGCCGTCGTACATAATCCTCTCGCCGACCTCTGCGATGGCGTGTCTGGGTACCAGCGGCTTCGGTTTGTCGATGGTGACGTCGTACATATCGTAGCGCTTCTGGCGCTGGATTTCGAGTATATCCCTGAACCCCCTGGTGGTGATAAGAGTTGCTCCCCCCTTTCGCTCAATGAGAATATTAGTGGCCAGGGTGGTGCCGTGAATCGCCTGCGAAACCTGTGAAAGGGATTTGCCCTGGCTGCGCAGCAACTGTTCCAGGCCTTCCATTACCCCCTCTGAAGGGTCTTCCGGCGTGGTAAGCTGTTTATAGATGCTGACTCTGCCGGTATCTTCATCATACAGGGCGAAATCGGTGAAAGTGCCGCCCACGTCCACACCAAGTTTCAGCATGGGGTACCTCCAGTTGTCCTGCGTGGTTCTGTAATGTTCGCCGCCATAAAATTTTTGCTCAAAGTTTTATCGATGTGTTCCGGGCCTGTTCTGTTTCTACTTTGTTAAGAACATCATCGAGTATGCGGACTATCTGTTCGACCTCTTCTTCGCTGATGATAAACGGAGGGGCGATTAATATGTTATCCCCGAGGTATCCTTCCATGGAAGGGGAACCTTCATAGATGAGCAACCCTCGATCGAAGGCTTGTTCAGCTACGCGAGCGCCGAATCGGATGTGAGGAGGATAGGGCTTTTTCTCCTTTCTGTCGGCTACCAGCTCTACGCCCAGGAGGAGGCCCTTGCCCCTTATTTCACCCACCGCCGGATGAGTCTTCAGCGTCAGGAGCTTTTCCCACAAAAACTCACCCATGGAAGCCGAACGCTCCACTAGACTGTGCTTCGCCAGATAATCCAGCACGGCCGTTCCCACCGCGCACGACAGCGGGTTTCCTGAATATGTATGACCCATGAAAAAGCTGTCTCTCGATGAATCCAGAAACAGGTCATATATCTCCCCGTGCACTATTACCGCTCCCAGAGGGGAATAGCCGCCGCTTATTCCCTTGCCGCATGCCATGATATCGGGGCAGATGTCCCAGTGATTTATGCCGAAATTTTCCCCGGTGCGGCCGAAACCGGTCATCACTTCGTCTGCGATGAACAGCACATCATGTTTTTCGCAGATGGAACTCACGATGGGAAAATACTCCGGCGGCGGCGTTAATCCCGGGCACCCCGCACCCATAACCGGCTCCGCGATGAATGCAGCAACGGTGGCCGGTACTTCAATATTTATGACCCGCTCTATTTCCCGGGCGCAGAGCATCTCGCAGCCGGGGTATTCCTTGTCGTAGGCGCATCTGTAGCAGTATGGCGGATGAACCTGTGGATTCCTCACCAGGTAAGGCTGGTAGTCCAGCTTTCTATGGGTGATCCCGGAGAGGGAGAAGGCGCCCATGGTGCTTCCATGATTAGCCAGTCGAAGCGAGATTATCTTACACTTTTCGGGTTGTCCCCGATCCAGGTGATACTGGCGTGCGATCTTTATAGCCATCTCGACCGCTTCCGAGCCCCCAGAGGTGAAATAGATGCGGCCCATGCCGCGAGGGGCCATTTTTAGAACCTTCTCCGCCAGCTCCTCCTGGGCCGGGTTAGAGAACCTGCCCACGTGTGCGAAACAGAGCTCGGAGGCCTGCCTGGCCATAGCCTTTACCACCTCCTGAACGCCATGGCCGATGTTAATCACAACGGCTCCGCCCACGGCGTCGATGTACTTCCTGCCCCCGGCGTCGAAAAGATATATCCCTTCACCGCGAACCGCCTGGGGATATACCCTTTTCCTGCTCCTGTAAAATACGCTGCTCGGTTTATCCGATGGATTCATGAGAAAAAATCTTTGGTTTTCAACCTATTTGTGATAACACCGCTTTTATGCTTTCCCCGACTATCTCCACCATGTCATCCACTTCCTGCTTGCTGATTATCAGGGGCGGGGAGAAAGCCATTTCGTGCGTGTCGGGCCTCAACAGCAGTCCGCGCTTCTGGCATTCATTGCCCACCATGAAACCGAAGCGCAACTCATCGGGGAATTGTTCTTTGGTGGAGGTATCTCTCACGAACTCTATTCCTGAGAGCAATCCTTTACCATCTATGTTTCCTATTACCTCCAGGGGCCTTAATTCCTCCAGTTTTTCCCGGAGGCGCCGGCCCATTGCCTCGGAATTCTGAGCCAGATTATCTTCTATGAGGACACCTATATTAGCTATGCCAGCCGCACAGGAGACAGGGTTGCCCCCGTAAGTGTGCCCGTGTACGTATGTACTTCCTCCCTCTGAGGCCTGCTCCAAGGCGCTGGCTATCTCCTCCGAGACTACCGTGGCCGCCAGGGGAGCGTAGCCGCTGCTTATCCCTTTTCCCAGGCAGAGAATATCGGGCCTGGTATTGAAGGTCTGGGCGGCGAACATACAGCCTGTTCGTCCGAAGCCGGTTACCACTTCGTCGAACATGAGCAGAACGTTGTGGCGATTGCAAATTTCCCTTAAAATAGGGAGATATTCGGGAGGCGGCACGGCAGCACCGCCCCGGCGCATCATCGGCTCTACGATGATAGCCGCAACAGTTTCCGGACCCTCCAGCTTAATGACGTCCTCGAAGTTGGTGGCACAGGTTATACCGCATCCTGGATACTCTTTACCGTAAGGGCATCGATAGCAGTATGGCCAGTGTATCTGTATGAAACCGGGGACCAGCGGCTCGAAAGGAGCCTTTTGCTTCCTTTTGCCGCAGGCACTCAATGCGCCAAGCGTAGCGCCATGGTAGGCGCTGTAGCGCGAGATAAATTTTATTTTGCAGGCGTTGCCCGTGGCTTTATGGTAGTGGCGGGCTATCTTTATTCCTGTTTCAACCGCCTCCGAACCACCGCTGGTGAACTGGACGGCGCTGAGCGGCGGGGGCGTTATATCCGCTATCAGCTTGGCAAGCTCTACGGCTCGCTGGTTCGCTCCCTGTATGGGAGGGGTAAACGCCACCCTGTCTAACTGCTCACTAATAGCTTGTATGACACGCTTGTTGTTGTGTCCCGCGTTGACCACAAACACCCCGGCCAGGCCGTCGATGTATCTCTTTCCCTTTATATCCTTATAGTAGATACCTTCCGCTTCGCAAATTATCAGTGGATTTCTCTGGAATCCGGTGCGGGTCTGAAATCCCGGGATGAAATGCTTTAACTCATCGGTGGTTAAAGCATAGTCTTTTTCCATCATCATGCCCTCTCAACAAAGGATTGGAAATGCTTCTTAATAGTAAGCTGAAGTGGATACATGGCGGCCTCGAATCGGTCAACCAAATTAATCTTTTAAGGCCGCTTCCTTTTTTCCTCTCTCAGTTCTTCGGTTTTCTTCCGGTTCACTCCGTTATTTTCAATCACCACGCCGTAATCGTCTCTGGCTTTTTCCA
>CAYVLI010000332.1:0-3668 GCA_964452105.1 uncultured Nitrospinota bacterium | reverse complement strand
TCTATCTTGCCGGAAGGGGTGGGGAAAGGGTTATTCTCCGGGTCTTCTATCTGGGCTTTGAAGGAGACGAATGGTTCGGGCAGCTTCACCACATGCTTGCCCTTTTTCTTGAACTCGTCGTAATCCTCAATATCGTCCGCGCTGTCGACGGATTTCCTCAGCCAGCCTTCTTCGTCCAGGTCGCTATAATCGTTCACCCCTACGCGGGGAGCGAGTTCCGAGGAGATATCGAAGTCGGTCTTGGATTCGCCGAGGGACTCTACCGCCTTGTTCAAGAAAATATAGTAAGGCGCCGAGAGCCAGGGCTGGGCTATGTCGTTCCGCTCCAGGATGGTATTCACGGGCAGGAGAATGTCTGCGTACCTGGCCGTTGCGGTCATGAATTGCTCGTGCACCACCACGAACTCCATCTTTTTCAGGGCCTCGACGCCCCTGTTGGTATGCGGGAACTGGTTTAGGGGATTGGCGTTGGTCACGTATAGCAGCCTGTAGTCGGCCGGGTAGCCGCCTTCCCTCCCATTAAGCATGGCATCCCAGATTTTGGAGACGTGTACTCTCACCGCCGTGGAGGTCGTTCCCCCGGGTAGAAGCAAGGCGTCTTTCCTCACCGGGCCCTTAACCTCCAGGGGGTTCTTGCCTGCCGAGAAACCGTGCATGTTCCGGCTCCCATAGCTGCGTTCGAAGCCGGCGGCGTTCCCTCCGTGGATGCCTATGTTGCCGGTCATGGCCGCCAGGACCATTGCCGCCCTGTGGTACTGTTCGCCGTAAGCCGTACGGCCCGGCCCCCAGCCGGCTATGAGCGCGGCGGGTGCGGAAGTAGCGTAATCCCTGGCGAGCTGCGCCAGCGTCTGCGCAGGTACTCCGCAGATGGTCTCGGCCCAGCGAGGCGTCTTCGGGACGCCGTCTTCTTCACCCATAACATAAGCTTTATAGCGGTCGAAGCCCACGGTGTACCTATCCATGAAATTTTTATCATGAAGGCCTTCATCTATTATCACGTATGCCATGGCGATGAGGGCTGCCGTATCGGTACAAGGTTTGATGGGAATCCATTTGTGTGCGAAGGTCGCAGTGGAGGAAGTAAGCCTGGGGTCCACCGATACGATGCGAGTCCCTTTTTCCCTGGCTTCGACTATATTTAAAGGAGTATTGGTGTCCCAGATGGTTTCCGCCGGGTTCCATCCCCACATGATTATCAACTTCGAGTTGGACAGGTCGCCGCGGGTGTTGCCGGTGCTCAATGTACCGTAGGTGGCCATGGAGGCGAAGATGCCCCCTTCGTGCGAAGCGCCGCCCCAGGTCTTGGTGCAACCGCCGAACTTGTTGAGGAGTCTGTAAACCGCTCTCATGCCGTGCAGTTGGCCGTGTCCTCCGGAATAGCCGATGTAAGCAATGGCCTCATTGCCATACGTTTTCTTAACCCGCTTCAACTCCTCGGCCACCGTATTTAACGCCTCATCCCATGATATGCGTTCGAACTTCCCCTCGCCTCTTTCCCCCGTGCGGCGCAGAGGAAAGAGAAGCCTGTCCTCATGGTAGAGCCTCTGCCTGTAGGAGCGCCCCCTGAGACAGGCCCTGAACTGCACTTCGTCGTCGGTATCGCTCTCTATGCGTACTATCCGGCCGTCTTTTATGTGCACTCTGAGGACGCACCGTCCTCCGCAGTCATGTGATCAGCCGGTATTTAAGATTTCAACTCCTTTTTCAAGCCCTTCCTGTCCCGTCATCGCAGCTTTTCCTTTAATTGAACGGGTTTTTCCCTAAACATTTGTGGGTTACCATATCTCTGACAGGTGGCCATTATAACACAGCCTCTTCTTTTGAAAGAAATGTTATGAAAGAAAAGATTTGATTGAATCCAGCTGTTACCCTTATTACACAGAAATAGTGGAATCGCGGGTGTACAAGTTTGCGGGGGGAAGTTAGATTTAACCTTTATGCGCGTTTTTTGCGTAGATGAGACGCTAATAACTCTATCTTAACCTGCTTGATTTTCTTGAGCATTTTTTTGAGAAAAGAAAATAACCCTATTGATGGTTCCGGCGTATATTTGAAACATAAAATGCTGTCCAGAGCCTTCTCGCTTGCTGTTGATATTGGGCCTGGAAGCAAGTAGATGATCCTGTATAGTTTGACAAGCTGGCTAAAGTAGCTCCTGAACATGAATATCTGTTTATTGTTCAGCTGTCCGAGGTTCAATGTGGGCGTGTAGTAGTAGTCTGTCGGGATCTTTCCACTGAATAAACCTTTCTCCAGGCAAATATCGTATAGCTTTGTGCCAGGGTAAGGTTGAAATATGGAGCATTGGAGTTCATCAATCCCCGCTCTGGCATTGAGTTTTATGGTCTCCAGTACTTTGCGGGGCGTTTCTCCCGGTATTCCCACCATGTTAAAAGAGCGGATCTTTAAGCCGGCCTCTTTACAATTAAGGAAAGCTTTTATCAGGACATCCTGGGGATAATTACGATTCAGCACCTCTCTCCTTATCTGTTCGTCCCCACTCTCCAGCCCTATTCTGATCCCGCTGCAGCCCGCCTTCTTCAAGAGCGCGACCGTTTCTTTACTGCAGAAGCTCGGGTGCATGTTACAGGTAAAGGGGAGGCTAATCTTTTCCGGATAATGGGATGCAAACCTCCGAGCAAAATCTTTTTTGAGGAACAATATGTCATCTTCGAAGTAAACGGTTCTGATGAAAGGATAGCGTTCGATCACTTCCAGGATTTCAGCTGTCACATTCTCAGGGCTTCTGAATCTAAGATACTTTCCCGGTCCCCCATGCACCTCTCTCAGCGCTGTATTGCTGCAATAGGTGCAACTGAAGGGGCAGCCCCGGGTGGCCATGAAAACAGCTTTCCCTTTGCTCTCCAGGTGGAGGTTAGGATAATCGAAAATATCCCGGTCGGGAAAAGGCAGGGAGTCCAAATTCTGGATCGGCGGTCTTAATGGATTTCCGCGCACCTCACCATTTACCTTTGACCATATGTTAGATATATCTGAGTAGTCGCGCCCCTCCTCTAACTTCCGGCAGAGCTCAACGATGGCTTCTTCACCTTCACCTACGCAAATCATGTCCAGTCCTGGTGTGGCCAGCGCGTGGTGAGCCCTGAGTGTAGGGTGCACTCCCCCGCAAATTATGGGCACTCTGCACCCTTCATCGCGAATCCAGCCTACCAGTTCTTGAACGCACGGGAACATGTTGGTCGTTGAAGAGAAGGCGATAAGGTGGGGGTCGGTCTGCAACAGCTCAGCCATGAAGTTATCACGATTCAGCATCGGTTTGGTAATGTGTAACAATCTGGTAGCATGACCTTCTTTTTTTAGAACCGCTGATAGATATGCAATGCCTGTATAAAAACTACCCAGATAATCGGGAGTCGTGTCCTGAAAATCTGGATATACAAATGTTACTCGCATCGACATCAGGTATCTCTCTCCCTGCCGTCATCCGGCAGCAAGTGGCTGTTGTCGCCTGAATTCTGCTATCATTATTATGTAAAAGGCTATAGAGACGCCCGGTTGCCGTCTTTTCAGACACTGAACGTTTTCTGCCGCGCCTTTTCACACCATTCGGGGTTTGAAATGTACCACCGGATGGTTATATCGAGCCCTTCAGCGAAATCATAGGCCGGGGAGAAACCGAGCGCGCCGAGTTTGTCACAGTTCAGGGA
>CAYVLI010000331.1:0-3679 GCA_964452105.1 uncultured Nitrospinota bacterium | reverse complement strand
GGCGTGTTTGTTACCACGAGTGCGAAATTACTTTGTGAGGGCAGACCTCCTGGCAGGTATCGCCGATGTTGCTCTTGCAGCGCTCGTAGCCGGGGCAGAGGTAGCCTATCTTTCGGATTAGATCATCCTTTATCATGGCCACCTCGCGATCGTAATCGTCCTCTTCCACGATGAACAGTTCTTCCGGGCACACCTCCACGCACTTGCCGCAACCGTCGCACTCGTCCTGGTCGATGCTTATGCGGTAATCACCGCTGGCGTCGGTATATCCATAGTGTACCAGCATAGGTTCGTACCTCTCAAAATGCAGCCTTGCTATGCCTCTGCAGCGGCTTTCTTTCCTTCATTTTTCAACTGCTTCTCATAGCGGTCCCTGGCGAAGATGGCAGCCCCCAGGGCTCCCACTATCTGAGGCTCGAAGCAGATGTTAGCCTTCATTCCCACCAGTTCTTCCACTCGCTTGACGACTCCCTCGTTCTTTGCTATTCCACCGGTGATGACGAACTCTTCTTCGGCTCCCACGACGTTGATTTGCGTTTTCACCCGCTTGGCCGTGGCCTCGCAGAGGCCGGCCAGCACATTTTCCACCGGGATGCCTTTACGGACCAGAGAGAGCACCTCGGATTTGGCGAAGATAACGCAGATCGTACTGATGACCGGAATATCGAATTCATCCTTCATCTGGAGCGAGAGAGGGCCTATGTCTTCGAGCTTAATGTCCAGTAAATCGGCCATGACTTCCATGGAGCGGCCCGTTCCTGCTGCGCACTTGTCGTTCATGTGGAATTTCTTGACCTTGCCAATCTCGTCGCATTTTATGGCTTTGCAGTCCTGCCCTCCCATATCCAGAATGGTTCGCACTCCGGGAAAGAACCAATTTGCCCCTTTGGCATGGCAGGAAATCTCGGTTATGTTTTTCTGTGCGAAGGGTACTATGACACGGCCGTAGCCGGTTGATACGATATAGTCCATATCCTCAAGTTTCAGGTCTGTGCCCTTGCTTTTGACGTCTTCAAGGGCGGCGTCCGTGGCCGCCCTGGCTGTCTTGGCGCTATCCGGGCCTGTCCTGATGACGCTGTATCCGAGGATTTCGTTATCTTTCAGGATCACCACATCGGCGGAGAGAGAGCCGATATCGACACCAGCAGTGATCATCAGTTTCCCCCTTTCTTTTCTCTGGCGATAATAGCGGCCCCGAGGGCGCCTGCTATCTGTGGATTTGATGGTACTAAAACATCCGTCTCTATCTGTTTTTTGATGGCGTCAACCATGCCGACGTTCCATGCTGTACCGCCTGTCATTACCACGTCCGGCTCTATGCCGGTGCGCTTGACGAGCGCGGTGGTTCTGAGCGCTATTGAATCGTGGCACCCTTTAATAATATCCTGAACAGGGGTGCCGCGATGTACTTCGGTGACCACTTCCGACTCGGCGAAAACAGCGCACATGGTAGTTATGCTCACTTCACCTTCGGATTTAAGCGACATGGGCCCGAGTTCAGACAGCGGGATCTCCATCATCTTGGCTACTGTCTCCAGGAACACGCCCGTCCCTGATGCACACTTGTCATTCATTGCGAAGTCTATCAGCTTTCCCTTTTCGTTGCATAGGGAAACCCTGCAGTTTTCGGCTCCCATGTCTATGATAGTTCTGGCTCCAGGTATCTCGAACTGCGCGCCTCTGGTGTGGCAGGTCAGATCTGAAGCCGTCTCATCGGCGAATGGGACTTCTTCCTTTCCGATGCCCGTGGATACCACGTACTGAATATCCTCGCGTGATATGCCCGCCTCTTCCAAAGCCTGTTCCAATGCCTGCTGTGATTCCGTGGGGACGTCTCTGGTAATTATCGTGCAACTTTTACCCAGTATCCCATTATCGTCCAGGACGACTACTTTAACGCTCTGGTTTCCTATATCCACACCTGCAGTTATCATTTCTCCTCTCCATTTACGCGGCGATACCCCTTACAACCCTGACAATAAAATCGAACGGACATTGTCTGCCCGCCCATTCTCATTATTCAAACATTTAATGAACTGAATACGGCGTTTATCATAGTAAATGGCCTAAAATATGTCAACTAAAACCACAACTATGGATGGCAGCGTCCTTTTTCCCATGGCCTCCTTTTCGACACTGCAAATTATATTGCAAGGCGGCCTCAATATCAACCGGGCGTCGTGTTCTGGAATTTTATGCTGCCGTTTCGTGTGCGCTTAATAGCGCTGTATTTTCCATTTTGCAACTCTGTTACCAACTCTTCCATACTTTTTATTGTAGCATCAAATTCAGTAGCGCATTTCCCCAAATCCTCTACCCGGTGGGCATCGCTGGCGCCTATGACCAGACAGTCAAGCTCCCGGGCGAGTTCGAGGGCGCGCTGGTCCTGGGTATCATTATTAGCTCCATTAAAGGCTTCTATGATATTCACTCCGGAAAAATCCCTGTGCCCTCCCACCGGACACGCCCTGAAGGGGTGGGCGGGAACGGCCAGCATCCCTTTCGTTCGAAGAGCGGTTTCTATTACCTCCCTCGCCTTAAGGGTGCGTTCTCCAGCCCAGTCGAGCCGTTCCCAATGCTCTTGTTTTACGCCATAGATGAGCATATGGCAGTAATCGGTATTAACCTCCACGCCTTTCAGGATCAGCACGCCGAACCTTGCAGAGAGGTCCTCCTCCGCCTGGCTGGTGGGTGAATAGACACCATGCTCGGTAATGACAATTGCGTCGACTCCCCTGCCTTCCTTGCGGAGCTGTTCATTGTATTGCAGGTAGTCGGTTATGTTCGAGTAGGCGCATGGTGAACCGGTGGTGGTGTGTGTGTGCATGTCTATTATCATTATTTTTCTCGCTGAATTCTTCATACAGAGGGATAAGCGGAAAAATCGTATTACAATGATGGCTCTGTGTCAAGTAGCTCCTTCAGGCTTAAATTTCACTTGAGGCTTGATTATTGCGCCCCGTGTATTAGAATGATTAATTAAAATCAAAGGGATGGGAGGGCTCGATATTGCTCACGGTTGTGGATTGACTTAAATTGGTATCAAGCGTGAAAATTATTTTAAATGGTTTTTGCCCTCAACGGATGTTATAATATAAGAGGTATTTTCTGGTGTACTGAACGGCTTAAAGGCATTGATTGCTGATCCCAAAAAGGAGGAAAGAGAATGTCGGATATCAAGGGAAGAGTAGAAACTGCTCTGGATATGATCAGGCCCGCGCTGCAGGCTGACGGTGGCGATATAGAGCTGGTGGAAATTTCGGGTGAAGGCATCGTTACCGTTAGATTGACTGGAGCCTGCGGTGGATGTCCCATGTCTCAGATGACTCTTCAGCAGGGCGTAGAGAGGATGCTTAAGGAGCAGGTGCCGGAAGTAACAAAGGTGGAGGCAGCGGCGCTTTAAACAGCATAATCTTTAGATTGTTAATGAATTTCCCGTAGGAAGCTGCTCCTTTATGATAGCAGAACCGGCTTCCTGAAAGGGAAAGTTTGATATAAGAGCGGGGTTGCGTTCCCGCTCTTTTGTCTTTTGTTAAAACATATCAGAAAACCCCACATTTTAGTGTGGGGATGAAAGGTATCCTTGTTCGCGACCAGAGCGCCCACTATGCAGGAAGAAGTAAAGTTGTATTTTTTTACCCCGTGGATTCTGATTCAAGTAAAAAACTTTACAAAAATA
>CAYVLI010000330.1:0-3683 GCA_964452105.1 uncultured Nitrospinota bacterium | reverse complement strand
TGCTAAGGCTGATTACGGTCAAAAAGGCCATGGAGAAGTCGGGTACCTGAAAATGGTCGAAGCAGTGGCATCGTGGGAAAAGCGCCTCGGGTTATCCGCCCACGTCAGAGATAAGACCGTTGAGGAAATTGCGGCCCTGGCCGTGGAGTCGGGGATTGCATACCTGGAGGTGGTGGCCGAACGGTTCTGGGGGCTGCCTGACGCTGATGGAAAGGGCCGATGGTCTGAGATAAGAGAAATGCTGAAGGGTTACGGGCTCCGCCCCCTGCTGCACTCGACCTACATCGAGATCAATCCGGCCAGCCTGAACCATCGCCTTCGAAAAGCCGCAGTTCAGCAAAATCTATTATGTCTTGAACTTGCAGAGTTTATCGAGGCCGAATACATGGTTGTTCACCCTGGAAACCTCAACCGGAATTATCCTGTCTCCTTTTTACCGGAGGCGCGCCGGCTCTTGCTGGAAAGCCTTAAGACGCTGACCCGGCAGGCGGAATCCGCAGGGGTGACCATCGCCCTGGAAAACGGCTGGAAAGGAGAGAATTACCCGATCATAAGCAACGGGGATGAGCATGCAGAGCTAATAGAGCGCGTGGACAGCCGATCCATCAAGGCTTTATTCGACATCGGCCACGCCAATACCTTCGACGTGGAAGTGGGAGATTACCTTGAACGACTGAAACCCCATCTTGCGGGCATTCACCTGCACGACAACGTGGGAACACTCGATGAGCATTGGCCGCCGGGCAAAGGCAACATCGATCGCGCCGATTTTAGGCGATGCTTCGGCGCCGGGGTTCCCGTAATATTGGAATTGAACTCACTGGATGATATAAAAGTCTGTCTGAGCTACCTCGATAAGATTTTGACTGCAGCCTGTTGACCCGAAAACGTATTCGTATCGCTATAATGAACTGCTTATCGGGGGTTACTATAATAATGTTATGTTTAAAATGATAAGCGATGATGGACACTATCTTTTCCCTGATGAAAAGCTTTCGTCTATTTCAAGTCACGTTGGAAACGCTGCTCCAATATGAATCTTGACGCAACAAAGAGCAGCTATCCTCATAGCTTGCGGACTCTGATACTTAATATTCGAATTGCATGGGGGGAGGAAATTTGTTATAACACATTGGGTATTTGTTTTATTGATCATACTAATTTTGTATTTAAAGGTGCTTCTGCTTTCTAATAATGCCGTTGGCGCCATATTGACAGGGGTAGGATTATAGCAGATAGGCTGGAGGGGTAGATATGGAAAATAAAATCAGGATAGCCATAGCGGGAGTGGGCAACTGCGCAAGCTCATTAATACAGGGGATTCAATATTACCAGAATAATCCAGACGATGTTACCGGATTGATGCACTATGACATGGGTGGTTATAAACCATACGACATAGAAGTGGTGGCTGCCTTCGATATAGACGTGCGAAAGGTGGGCTATCCGCTGAGCAAAGCAATAATGGCGCCGCCAAACTGCACCAAAACAATATGGGATGACGTAGATGATGAGGGAGTTATGGTCCAGATGGGGAACATTCTGGATGGCGTCTCCCCTCACATGAAGGATTATCCCGAAAATAAAACCTTCATCCCGGCAGATGTGGAGCCATGTGATGTAGAAGAAGTTCTGGCAGAGAGCAAAGCGGATATCCTGATGAGTTATCTTCCTGTGGGTTCAGAAGAGGCCGTAAAATTTTATGCTCAATGCTGTTTGAATACCGGCGTAAGCTTGATTAACTGTATGCCGGTTTTTATCGTCTCGGACTCCGAATGGGCCGAACGTTTCCGCGAAAAAGGGATTCCCGTGGTGGGTGACGACGTAAAGTCGCAACTGGGCGCCACAGTGGTACACCGCACGCTGACAAAACTGTTTGCAGACAGAGGGATTACACTGAAAAGGACATACCAGTTAAATACCGGCGGCAACACCGATTTTCTGAACATGCTCAATCAATTCAGGCTTAAATCTAAAAAGCATTCAAAGACCGAGGCCGTTCAGGCACAGCTTGAAGTCCCCCTGGACCCCGAAAACATTCACATCGGTCCCAGCGACTATGTCCCCTGGCAGAACGACAATAAGGTCTGCTTCCTGAGGATGGAAGGGCTGGGTTTCGGAGGTGTCCCCCTACACCTGGAGATGCGATTATCGGTCGAGGACTCTCCCAATAGTGCGGGCTGTGCCATCGACGCCATACGCTACTGCAAAATAGCCAGGGAGAGGGGCGACGCCGGCCCTCTGCTTCCAATATCCGCCTACACCATGAAACATCCCCTCCAACAGATGGACGAGCATGAATCGAGAGAGCAAATCGAAAAGTACATAACCGAATACAAGATTTTAAAAGCCGAGCAGGCGGTCCGGTCGGAGCAAAGATAAAGCCTTGCTGTTGATGCTATTATCATGAGCACAGACAGCGTCTATCAGCCTGTATATACCTGAGCGTAAAGTGAAGGGGATTAAAGATGGAGATAACCAGCGGGTTCGCCGGCAAGATACTTTACGTTGACCTCACAACGGGAAAAATAGAAAAGAAGCCCGTCACAGAGGAGATGGTGGAGACTGTTCTCGGTGGGATGGGTTTCAGCGCACGAATACTCTACGAGAGTCTGGCGCCGGGCGCAGACCCTTTATCCCCGGACAACCTGTTCATCTACGCCGCCGGGATACTTGCGGGCACACTCATACCCGGCTCCTGCCGCACCGAGATCACCTTCAAATCGCCCCTGAGTGGTCTCTTCGGAGATTCCAACTCCGCAGCGCCTGCGCAGATGCTCAAATGGGCCGGTTACGACGCCCTGGTGGTCTCAGGCAAATCGGACAAACCGGTTTACATCAAGATAGACGACGATGATGTCTCCATAGAAGACGCAGGCCATCTCTGGGGCAAGGACAACTATCAGACCGTCGATGCTCTTTGGGACGAATTTCCGGGCTGCTGGGTCTCATCCATAGGGCCTGCCGGGGAAAACCTGGTTCGCTTCGCCAACGTGCTCAACAATAAAACCTCTTCCTTCGGCCGCACGGGCGTGGGAACCATCATGGGGTCGAAAAAGGTCAAGGCCATAGCCGTGCGAGGAACAAAATCAGTAAAGGTCGCCGACCCTCCCGCTTTTATGAAGCTGGTCGGGCGCATCACCGGCGACCTCATGAAACAGCCCCACGTCATGGGATGGAGGGAACTGGGAACGCTGATACAGTTCCAGGATTCCGCAGCCGGGTCTAAGCAGACGCTGGATGCGCACGGCGCAGGACAACTGGACATGGGAGACTGGACGGAATACTACAAGACCAGGCTCAAGGCCGGGCTGCATACCTGCCATGTATGTCCGGTGGGCTGCAAAGCCAGGATAGATGTAAAAGAGGGGAAGCATAAGGGCTTGAAGTTCAATATTTCCTGCCCCGCAGGGACCTTAACGCTCCCCTTCCTGGGAATGCTCGACCTCCCCTACGAGGACGTACCCAAATTCTCGGAGATATGCAATAAGATGGGGCTGGATACGCTCGAATCCACCTCCATGCTCCTGTTCGCCACCCACTGCTTCGAAAACGAGGTCATCACCACGGCGGATACGGGAGGCCTCCAGTTCCATAAGGGTTTCGCAGACGAGTACGCTTCGCTGTTGATGGATATCGCCAATAGAAAAGGGCTGGGAGCCGTGCTGGCCGATGGAGTGGTG
>CAYVLI010000329.1:0-3687 GCA_964452105.1 uncultured Nitrospinota bacterium | reverse complement strand
CCGGTGATCATGTTCTTTATGTAGTCCGCATGTCCAGGACAATCTACGTGCGCATAGTGACGATTCGCCGTCTCATACTCAACGTGCGCCGTCGCTATCGTTATCCCTCGCTCACGCTCCTCGGGCGCCTTGTCTATCTCGTCAAAACTTACGTAATCCGCCATCCCATGCTTGCTCAGTATCAACGTCATCGCCGCCGTCAGCGTGGTCTTGCCATGATCTACGTGGCCTATCGTCCCTATGTTTACATGCGGCTTCGTCCGCTCAAACTTGGCCCTGGCCATCTATTCTATCCCTCCTGATATAGTTCTTTTTCCTTTTTTATCGAGGATAACAGGATGCTTGACTGAAAATAGCATGCGCAAATGTTACCTCAAACTTTCCTTCATCAACAGAGCCCACGACCGGGATTGAACCGGTGACCCCTTCCTTACCAAGGAAGTGCTCTACCACTGAGCTACGTGGGCGTTACGGGTTTCCTCAATCGGTAATCGGATGGAGCGGGAAACGGGACTCGAACCCGCGACCCTCAGCTTGGAAGGCTGACGCTCTAGCCAACTGAGCTATTCCCGCCCCTCATTTTAACCTGGCGGCGACGGGTTCTCCTGTCTCCGTTTATTAATGCAAGGACAAACCCTTCTACCCCACTGGAAAATTCTTTGGGAAGATCTCAGAGAGAGAAACAACTCTGAAGTGCCCGCTAAGATGGTGGGGAGGGAAGGATTCGAACCTCCGAAGGCTGAGCCGGCAGATTTACAGTCTGCTCCCTTTATCCACTCGGGAACCTCCCCTAACTCAAAATGGAGCTGGCGAAGGGACTCGAACCCCCGACCTGCTGATTACAAATCAGCCGCTCTACCGGTTGAGCTACGCCAGCCTGATGAGTATTTAGTTGTAATAGATTAACTCTCCCCAGTCAAGGATAAAGTTAAATAATTATAATATAAAATTTTACCATGGATTTCAAGTCTTTTCTTTGTTTTCCCGCCCAATTTATGCCGATTTGAGCTTATTTGATATCTTTTTCCTTCTGTCTTAAAATTTCATACATTATCACCGCTGCTGCAGAAGCAACGTTAAGTGAAGTTATCTTCCCCTTAAACGGAATGCTTACCACCACATCGCAGCTTTCCCGTACCAGTCTTCTCAATCCCCTCTCTTCCGAGCCGAGCACGACAACTGTGGGGCCTGCCCAATCGTATTGGAAGCAATTCTTTTCCCCGTCGATGGCTGTTCCCACCACCCAGAAACCGTTTTCTTTCAATAGTTTCAGGGATTGTACAATGTTTACTACGGTCACCACCGGCAATATCTCGGCAGCTCCTGCCGAAACTTTTACCGCTGCGGGATTCAGCCCGGCGGAACGGTCCTTACCGATAACGACGCCGACACCGCCGAACACTTCCGCCGTACGGATAATCGCTCCCAGGTTTCTCGGGTCTGTGATGCCGTCCAGCACGAGAATTACCGGGCTCTCTTGACCCTTCATTCCATCGAGCAATTCCCGAAGTGATGTCGTTCGCCTCGCTTCAGCGACTACCACCACCCCCTGGTGTCGCCCTCCATCAGCCAGTAAATCCAACTCTCCCCTGCTCTTCCTCTCCGTGCTTACGCCTATGCCCTCTGCCAATCGCTGGATGTCCTTCAGTTTTGGCCCCAGTTTGCCACATATTAAGATGACCCTGATTATGCGACCGCGCGCGTTTAAGAGCATCTCCCTCGCCGGGTGTATGCCATAGATTATCTCTGAGGACATTTCAACCCTGAAGCCCGCCTGAAATAGTGCGTCTAAAACTTCCGATGAGGTATGCGGGGAAACATTAAAAGCTCCTTAGCCTCTGCTCGAATGGCGCCGGACCTTTCAGCCTCTTACCTTCCAGCGCGTTCCCTGGGGAGCGTCTTCGAGGACGAGGCCCATATCGGTCAGCTCCTTGCGTATGCTGTCTGCCGTGCCCCAGTCACGCTTTCTCCTGGCTTCCTCCCTCTCTTTTATGCGGCTTTCGATATACTCTTCATCGAGGGAGGCAACTTCAGTCTCACGGCCGGCAGTCTCCAGTTTTCGCTTGAACCAGCTCTCGGAATCCATGTGAAAAAGCCCCAGGACTCCTCCGATTTCACCCATAGCTTTTCTCGCCAGCCCCAGCAGCATCGATTCGTTTACGCCCAGGTCACCAGCCTTCGAATGCAGATACCTGTTAATGCGGCGCACCAACTCGAATACCTGGCCTATTGCTCGAGCGGTATTGAAATCATCGTTCATGGCTTCCCTGAACAAGTCCAGAGCCTGCGCCACTTGACCATGAAGTTCCTTCCCCGATTCATCGAGCGCCTCCATGTTAGCTTGCGAAAAGTCGAGGGATGCACCAGATAATGCTTCGATCTCCCGGAGCATGGAATAGTAACGGTCCAGCGCCCTGCTGGCCCTTTTCAGCGCTTCTATACTGTAATCGATGGGGTGTCTGTAGTGCGAGGAGAGGAGGAAAAGCCGTACCGCTTCCGGATGATGATTCTCCAGTATCTCTTTGACGGTGAAGTAGTTGCCCGCCGATTTGGACATCTTTTCCCTGTTTATGTTCACGAACCCGTTGTGCATCCAGTAGCGGACGAACTCCTTGCCTGTCGCCGCCTCGGACTGAGCTATCTCGTTTTCATGGTGAGGGAAGATGAGGTCTTTCCCTCCCCCATGAATGTCGATGGTCTCCCCCAGGTGGAACATGGACATGGCAGAGCACTCTATGTGCCAACCCGGCCTTCCCAAACCCCAGGGGCTCTCCCATGCAGGCTCACCTTCCTTCGACTCCTTCCATAACGCGAAGTCCAGCGGGTTCCCCTTCATTGCGTCAACTTCAACGCGTGCACCGGATAGCAGTTGCTCGGTGTCCTTCTTTGAGAGTTTCCCGTAAGGAACGAACTTCTTCACCGAAAAATAGACGCTCCCCCCCACCTGGTAAGCGTAACCCTTATCGACGAGCTTCTCAATCAACTCTATCATCAGAGGTATGTGATCCGTGGCTTTAGGAGAGACGTCGGCATCGCGGACGCCCAGACGCTCCATATCCTGGTTGTATTCCTTTATGAACCTCTCGGCTATAACGGAGCACTCTACTCCTTCCATGTTGGCCTTGTTTATTATCTTGTCATCAATATCAGTGAAATTACGGACATACTTAACCTCATGCCCGGCGTACTCCAGGTATCTCTTGATAACATCGAAAACCACCGCGCTCCTGGCGTGCCCCAGATGGGTGTGATCGTAAACGGTCACGCCGCAGGCGTACATGCGCACCCTGCCCTCTCCCAGCGGCTCGAAATCTTCTTTGGTATCCGTAAGCGAATTGTAAACCTTGAGGGACATATGAACGCAGTCTCCTATATTTTCGTCAGAAGGCAAATCGAATAAGCGGCTATCCCTTCTTCCCTCCCCAGGGTTCCCAGCCCCTCGGGGTTGGTGGCTTTAACGTTGACCCTGCCTTTGTCCACGCTCAGGCACTCAGCGATTTTCTCCTCCATGCCCGGGATGTACCGCGCCAGCCTGGGGCTCCCCGCCACCAGGGTGGCATCGATGTTTGAAGGAGTGTAGCCCTGCCGCTTCATCAACTGGAAGACCTCTTTTAAGAGCTTTATGCTGGAGATGTCCTTATATCGTTGGTCGGTATCGGGAAACATACGCCCCAGGTCTCCTCCACC
>CAYVLI010000328.1:0-3700 GCA_964452105.1 uncultured Nitrospinota bacterium | reverse complement strand
TCACACTGGCCATGGCCCTCAACTGCGTGAGCGAAGGCGAAAGGCCCTGCGGCGCATGTATTCCCTGCAGCAAGATAGACAGGGGAATCCACCCCGACGTGGAGATGGTGGAGCCGGACGGAGCGAACATCCGTATAGAGCAGGTTCGCGAGATAGAGCGGAAGCTGACCATGGCCGCATACGAGGGCAGAAAAAGGGTTTATATCCTGGACCCCGCCGACGCCCTGGGGCTGGAAGCCGCCAACGCATTTTTAAAGACGCTGGAAGAGCCGCCGTCGGACACGATGTTCGTGCTTGTAACGGATAAATTCAGCTATCTTTTGCCCACCATACTTTCACGCTGCCAGCACATCCCCTTCTACACCTTGAAACTGGAGGAAGTGGCCAGGATAGTGGCAGAACAGGAAGGAATCGAGGAAGAAAAGGCCCGCCTGGCAGCGTCTTATGCCAGGGGCAGGCTGGGGGCGGCCCTCAGGATGGACGTCGATGGATTCATCAACCTCAGAGAGGAACTGCTGGAAAAATGGTTCCGCCTGTCATCAGAGGACGGCGAAAAGATGCTGGAACTGGCCGCTTCGCTCACGGCGTCCGCGCGATCGGCGGGCAAGGCCCGGATAGAGCCTCTGAATATACTGATAACGTGGTTTCGTGACCTCGCACTACTCAAGTCCGGCGCAGAGAAGGATTCACTGGTGCACAAGGACATGATGTGGGCGCTGGAAACGGAACAGGAGAAATTCAGCCTGGACGAGTTGAACGAGTGCTTTCAGGCGCTTCACCAGACCATCCTGCTTCTCAACACCACCAACGTCAACAAAGAACTGGCCATCACCGCCATGCTGGTGAGGATGCTCACGGCGAAGCGAGGGGCGGGCAGAGGGCAACCGGCATGACCCGGGCTCTTATTTACGAAGGCCGTGCCTGTCTATCAGCTCCCAGATGACACCGGAGGTTCTCTCCGTGTCCATGTAAGCGAAGTATGAGCGTTCGAAGATTTCCCCCCTCTGGAGGATATTAATTCCCCGCTTCTTCAACTCTGCAATTTTCTCCTCTATCCCTCCGTCGATGAGCATTCCCACGTGGTGGATTCCCTCCCCCTTTTCCCGCAGGAACTTGCTATGGATGGTCTCTCCTTTGAGCACCTGTATCAATTCTACCTGCACGGGGGTGTTTCCGGCCAGGGCTATCTTGAGATGATAGGGGGAGACCGCTCCTTCGATTCTGGAGTTGTTGTCGGTGATGTCCAGCACATCGAAGGGGCCTATCCCCAGCGCCTCCTGATATTCTTTCATGCTCTTATCCAGGTCTTGCACAACTATGCCCACCTGGTTCACCGTGGTGAGAGCGAACGCTTCACTTCCCGGCATTTCACACCTCCTTGTTTCGTCTCCTTCGACCTGGCCTTGAGGTACAGGCCTCCCCAGATAAGGATGGGTATCAGTTGAAGCCCCATGAACTGAAAGAATGCCACAGTCTGGTAGTAAAATTTTACCTGAAAAGCACCGCCAGTCTGTAAATTACTGACATGCAGCAGCTGGGCGCTGGCCATCTCATAGGCCACGTGGGTCAGAAACAGTATTCCAAGTCCCATCAGCAGAAGGCTCGCCCTTCTCAGTACGGGGAATACGGGTGTGCTCAATATGAGGGCCGTTAGTATGACAATGTTGAAGTGCAGGTTGGGGCCGTAGCTGGCCACTCCCGTATCATGGATGCCTTCTCCACCGATTACGAAAAGGCGGATGATATCCCCTTCGGATTTAAGGAGTGTAAGATCGGGCCTCTCGAAGAGGTGCATTAACGCCGTCGATGTCCAGGCAAGGGCCGTGTTATAGGCGGGTGTCAACCATTGCCACAGGAAGAGCGCAATGGCAAAGACCATCAGGACCTTAGCCGCGAACCATATTTTTTTCTGGGCCAGGAGCACCTGTGAATCTCTCTATCCAGAACATCCAGATTAGCAACGCGAAAAATATCACCAGCGATTGCCAGATGAGGACGTGGGTCCTTTCGAAGAAACGTGGAAAATATATTCCCACGTAGAACAGGGTGATTACCCTTGCGAGATTGATGAGATAAATGATGGGAATGCCGATGAGGACTCCCAACCCTTTGCTCTTCCATGAGCTTGGATAGGCCAGCACAGCGGCCAGGAATATGGCGGAGACGAAGACGCCGTTGCAGTTGTTCCTTATGTCTATTGCGAAATCTTTTGAGCGTACAATGGTACCGGCGGAGGCGGCGTTCGTCCCCAGCAGACCGAATATCTGCTTGCTTATCCTGGCGATGAGGCGGGTATGGGGCTCTACGAATTTCACCACCACCCGGTCGTTCTGAAGAACGATGAAAAGCACGACCAGGTAAACGGCGAAGAATACGCAGAATTGAATTATCAACCTGGCGGAGGAAGGATATCTCTCAGGAATTTGTGACGAGACTTCACTTACAGCTTGTGCCGCCTCCGCACTCCCTCCTCCAGCTCTCCGGCTCCTGGCCGCCTTCCTCTTCTTGCGTCTGGAACTCCGACTGGCCATAAATTTTCCTGTTTACGAAGAACCCTTCTTCAGCGGCTCTTGAGTCGTGCTGAGCGGAGCGAAGCATCTGGCTAAAATGTCGTGGTGTGCTTCTTCCGGTTGCAGTAATCCCCGCCCCACATATATTTGCACTCGAATCACAGCCCCTGCAGCCTGGCGATTATATCTTTCTGTATCTCGCTGGTGCCGCCGCCTATGCTGCCCACGCGTGTGTCCAGGTAAACCCTGGAGACCGGATACTCCACCATGTACCCGTAGCCGCCGTGTACCTGAAGGGCCTCATCGGCCAGCCGGTGGCTGACACGCGCTGCGTGTACCTTGATCATGGCTATCTCTTTGCGGTAGTCCTTGCCTTCCTGGTAAAGCCACGACGCGTGATAGAGCAACTGGCGCGACGCCTCAAGCTCTATGGCCATTTCAGCCAACTTGTGGGCCACGACCTGGAATTTGCCTATGGGCCTACCGAATGCCACCCTGTCTTTGGCGTATTGCAGGGTATCCTCATAAACCTTCTGCGCGGCGCCCAGGCCGTAGGCCGATACCACCAGCCGCTCCGCCTGGAAGGTGTTCATTATGGCGTAGAATCCTCGCCCACTCTCCCCCAACATCCTGTCCGCGGGAATTCTGCAATCCTCGAAATAGATGGCGGAGGTGCCGGACATGTGGTGGCCTATCTTCTTCAATTTGCTGGCAGAAAAGTTGCGGGTCGAGGTGTCGAACAGGAACACGCTGATATCCCTGTGTCTCCCTCCATCGCCGGTTTTGGCGGCCAGCAGGATGGTATCGGCAAAGCTGCCGTTGGTGATGAACATCTTGCTGCCGTTTATCACGTATTCATCGCCGTCCCTGACGGCTGTTGTCTCTATGGAAGCGACATCCGAGCCGGCGTTTGGTTCGGTTATCCCCAGGGCCAGTATCTTTTCGCCCGCTATGGCGGGGCGTAGATATGCCTCCTTCTGTTCCGGGGTGGCATGCACGTTTATGAAATGAGCGGCCATCTCGGAATGAGTAATGAGGCTGTTTGCCACGCCCAGGCTCTGGCTGCGACCCAATTCCTCACACAACACAACGGTGGAGAAGAAGTCGGCCTCCCCGCCGCCGTATTCGCCGGGATACCTTATGCCGAAGTAACCGAGCTCACCCATCTTGAGGAAGAGAGACCTGGGCAG
>CAYVLI010000327.1:0-3710 GCA_964452105.1 uncultured Nitrospinota bacterium | reverse complement strand
TGGAGATTTGCTCTATGCCGGTTTTAGCTTCGAGTTGGGCTATGATATCTTCCACAATAGGGAGGGCCGTTCCCAGAGATATCCTGCCCTCGCTTGCCCTGAGCAGTTGTATGCCTCTCAGGATGTTCTCCGCTTTTTTGTCTCCCATGCCGGGGAGCTTTTGTGCTAATCCGGCCCTGATTGCCTGCTCCAGATCGGCTATGTTATCGACATGGAGTTGTTTGTGAACAAGGGAGGCCGTCTTGGGTCCAACACCCTGGACTCTCATCATATACAGTAAGTCGTCGGTGACGTCTTTCCTTACCTCTTCGTATTTCGATACCGCGCCGGTGGTGAGGTATTCTTCGATTTTATCAGCCAGGCCCTTGCCGATGCCCGGAATATCCCCCAGCTTGCCTTCACGAGATAGCTTCTCCACGTCTTCCGTTATGTCCCGCAAGATGCGCACCGCTTTATTATAGGCATTCACCTTGAAGACCACATCGCCCTTGAACTCCAGCATGAGCGCCATCTTCTCGAATATGTCGGCTATCTCCCGGTTCTTCATCTAATTTCCTTTAAATCAACTCTCCCCTGTGTCGCAAGCTTTTATTTCCGTCTTTTGCAGGCACAGTATGATATTCCCCTGAAAGAGTATTCCAGAGTGCGTTGCGACCCTTTTCTGTCATTCTGAGCGCAGCGAAGAATCTCGCCAGACCCTTAGACTTCGCCCAGGGTGACAATCAGGGGCTGAATCCCCCCGTAGGGGGGCATATTATCGCTTACAAGGGTTTCGAGAAAATCTTTTTCGCATTCCCCTTTACGAAAATATCCATGTTAGATTATACCGAAAAAAAGCTGGTTCGGGAATACTCCGTAGCATTTGTGTGATCTTTATGTTGATCAAACCCTGTAAAGAAGAAGGCCCCCGGATGACGGGGGCCTTGAAGAACTGGAAACGGAAACTCGCCTGCCAAGCGCTCTTTTATTGCTGTTATCAGATGGTGGCCATCGGCACACCCACTCCGTATGCCTCCTGCAGGGTAGAGACCACTTCGCCGTGGGTAACGTTTGATTTAACCGCGTTGATTACCGCTTCGAACAGGTTGGCATTTTCATCCTCGGCGACCCTCTTTAATTCTTCCATTGCCGCTCCTGCTCTTGTCTGGTCTCGGTCGGTTTTTATGTTCTTAATGCGCCGTATGTGGCGCTCTACCGCCTCCTGGTTGGGGCGAGGCGCGGGCGGCCTGATGTCTTCTTCCTCCGGGATGATGTAATCGTTGAGACCGACGACGACCCGTTCTTTTTTGTCGATGGCTCTCTGGTATTCCAGGGAAGACCTCCCTATTTCCGACTGAACGAACCCCTTCTTGACCGCCTCCAGCATTCCACCGAGAGAGTCTATCTTGTAGATATATTCCCAGATTTTCTCTTCCATCTCGTCCGTCAGCGTCTCCATATAATAGGAGCCGCCCAGGGGGTCTATTACGTCTGCCATACCCGTCTCTTCGGCGATGATATTCTGAGTCATCAGGGCCACGCGGGCGGCTTCGCGGGAGGGGCTGTTAAGGGCTTCATCGTAGGCGTCGGTGTGAAGAGACTGAGCGCCGCCCAGCACCGCGGCCAGCGCCTGAAAAGCGACACGGGCTATGTTGTTCTGCACCTGTTGCCTGGTGAGTTCGCGCCCGGAAGTCTGGGCGTGAAACTTCATTCTCATGGATCTGGGGTTTGCGGCGCCGAAGCGCTCTTTGAGAAGCCTGGCCCATACTCTCCGACCGGCGCGGAACTTGGCTACTTCCTCGAATATGTTTATGGTTACGTCGAAGAAGAAGGAGAAACGGGGCGCGAAATCATCCACGTTCAAGCCTCTCTTGACGCATTTATCTATGTAATATATTCCTGAAGCTATGGTGAACGCCATCTCCTGAAGGGGCGTCGCTCCCGCCTGCTGCATGTGCTGCCCTACAAGGGAGAGGGGATTCCAGAGGGGCATGTTCTCGGTCACGTATTTGACGTGGTCTATGGTCATGCGCTCGTGGCCTTCGAGGGAGAAACGGTGGTACATGTGCAGGCTTACGTAGTGGGAGATGAAATCGGCCTGGTTGGTGGTGCCGCGAAGACAGTCGGGCGATATGCCCTGCTCCTGGGCCATGGCAAAGAACATGGCCGTGCTGGTGAACGGTCCGTTGTCGTTGAGGGCGACGCTCACCTCTTCGACGGGAATTCCATCGAAGCAAATCTTCATATCCTCCAGGGCATTGATGGGCGTACCGCAGGTTCCCACCAGCTCTTTTTCCACCATGTCCACGTCGAAGCCCCGCATCCAGGTATTGCAGTGGGCAAGGTTTACGGCGGTCTGTCCTGCCTTGAACATGGCCTTCTGCCTGTCGTTCCAGGTTTCGGGTGATTCGAAGCCGATGAGCATCCTCTTGCTCCACAGCCTGCCCCTGTACATGGTGGGATATACGCCGCGCACAAACGGGTATTCCCCCGGGTCTCCCAGGTGCTCCTCGTAGTTCAGGCTTTTAATGTCCTGGGGCTTGTACAGAGGTTTTATGGTTATGCCGGAAAGGTTCTTGACTTCGTCGCCTCTCAGGCTGTGGCTTGCGGCATCATCCTGGCACCCTTCATCGCCTGTCCTGTTCTTATCTTCCATCGGATAGCTCCCCCTAAATTTTCATAGTCCCTTGATCAATATTCCCGTACAATCCAGGTTAAAGTATCGCACATAATTTCGAGCGGCAAGCATTAATCGCCGCCGGCCTTGCGGTTCCATCGAATTGCTTCTATCCAATGCTGACCAGAGGTACGCCGACGCCATAGATTTCCCGCAGGGTGGAAATTATCTCTCCGTGAGTCAGGTTCGCTCCTATTGATTGAACAACCGCTTCGAAGATGTTGCGGTTTTCGTCTTCGGCTGCCCGCTTGAGTTCGTCCATGGCTCTTTGTGCCTCAGTCTGATTGCGGTTCGCTTTGAGCTGTTTGATGCGCTGGATGTGGCGGTCCACTTCCTGCGGATCGGGGCGAGGAGTAACGGGTCTTATGTCATCCTTCTCCGGGATGATATAGTCGTTGAGGCCGACGACTGTCTTTTCTTTTCTGTCTATTGCTCTCTGGCGCTCCAGGGAAGATTTTTCGATTTCGGATTTTATGAAACCATTTTTAACCGCCGCTATCATGCCCCCCATGGCATCTATCTTGTGGATGTATTCATACATCTTTTCTTCCATTTCATCCGTCAGTGTTTCGAGGTAGTAAGAACCGCCAGCGGGATCTATGACGTCTGCCACTCCCGTCTCTTCGGCGATGATGTTCTGGGTCATGAGCGCTACTCTTGCGGCTTCACGGGATGGAGCGCTTAAAGCCTCATCGTATGAATCGGTATGAATGGACTGCGCCCCCCCCAGCACGGCGGCAAGAGCCTGGAAGGCCACGCGGGCGATATTGTTCTTTATCTGCTGTCTTGTGAGTTCTCTGCCCGAGGTCTGGGCGTGGAACTTCATCCGCATGGACCTGGGGTCCTTCGCTTCAAACCTGTCCTTCATAATCTTGGCCCAGATTCTTCTGCCTGCTCGAAACTTGGCCACCTCTTCGAATATGCTTATGGAGGTGTTGAAGAAGAAGGTAAAGCGGGGAACGAAATCGTCCACATCAAGGCCTTTTTTAACACTCTGGTTAACGTAGTATATGCCCGAGGACAGGGCGAAGGCCATTTCCTGAACCGGTGTCGC
>CAYVLI010000326.1:1787-3721 GCA_964452105.1 uncultured Nitrospinota bacterium | reverse complement strand
ACATTTATGATGTTGTCCGGCAGCTCACCGTGGGCGAACTGGATGATGCTGTGCGCCACCCAGTGCCAGATGGTATCGAACAAGCCCTGCGTGAACCCTATGGCGTGGGGGGTTACGATACAGTTCTCCAGCTCCACCAGCGGGTTGTTTTCGATGTTCGGCTCGTCCTCGAAGACGTCTATACCGGCGCCTGCAATCCAGCCCTCGGTCAGGGCTTTTGCCAGCGCCCCTTCATCGTAGAAACCGCCGCGGGAAGTATTGAAGAAGAGCGCGGTGGGCTTCATCATCTTGAAATGCTCTTCCTTGAGCATATAGCGAGATTCGGGGGTGAGGGGACAATGAACGCTTATGAAATCGGACTCCTTGAGAACCGTCTCCAGCGGAGCGGGCTCGACCCCGTAATCCTGGAACCGCTGGTCCGGCGCGTAGGGGTCGTAAGCTATTATCCTCATATCGAAGGGTTTAACCTTCGACGCCACCCGTGTGCCGATGTTGCCCAGGCCGATTAGCCCCAGGGTCTTGCCGGTGAGGTCGGTGCCTATGTAGCGGGACCTTTCACCCCATCTGCCCCTGCGGACCACCGCGTCCTTCTGAAACATCCTGGTGGCGCAGGCTATCATCAGCCCCAGAGTGCCCTGGGCCATGGCCTCGGTGGGGCCAAGCGGGGCGTGGCAGACCATGATCCCGTGCTCGGTGCAGGCGTCCAGGTCAACTTTCTCGAACCCCGCTCCGAAGCGCACGATGAGCTTTAGCCTGTCGGCGCCGCCCAGTGAGGCCCTGGTAAATGCAGCGCTGGATATGACGACCGCATCGCAGCCGCGAATATCATCAGGCTCTATCTCGTTCATGTAGCCGGGCCGCGGCAACTTCAACTCCACGGCGGGTTCGTTCTCGAGGACTTCGACGCCGGGTATGGAGCCGTCCTTCCGGCGGAGGTTCCCATCCATTGTCACCACACATTTTCTTCCATCTTCATTGGAAATAGAGCTCATACGCTCCCCCCTCTCTCACGGCACGAGAGTGACCCTTATGGCCTTCCCCTGCGCTGCGAATTCCACGGCCTCGTTGATATCTTCGAGTTTGTAAGTATGGGAGATGATTTTTTTAAAGGGATATTTCCGAGCGCAGCGGACCAGGAAATCCAGCGCCCTGGGGATGACCCACGCTTCATATACCACGACGCCGAACATTTTCTTGCTGCCCCGCACCGCCACAGCAGGGTCGAACTCCGTGGCCAGTCCAAGGTTGATGTTCCCGATCATGAGGTAGCGTCCGCCGGGGCGGAGCATATCCATCCCCTCGGCAACCGCATGCGGAGAGCCTGTGAGCTCCGCGACGACGTCCGCACCGTCCCCTCCGCTGAGCTCCTTAACCCTCGAGACCCTCTCCCGCTCATCATAACGGGAGACGTCAACGATGAAGTGAGCGCCGAACTGCATGGCCAGGTCCAGCCTCTCCTGAATCTTGTCGAGGACTATCACTCTCCCGGCGCCCATCTCGCTGGCTACCGCTGCGGCGTAAAGGCCCAGCCCACCGGCGCCCTGTATGGCCACCGTGTCGCCGAGGGTTATACCCACCCTGTGCAGGCCGTACAACACCTCCGAGAGGGCGCAGTTTATGGGGGAGACCAGGTCGTTCTCAAGCTCATCCGGCACCTTGTAAACCCACTGCCTCGCCCCGATGTAGTAGTATTCGGCGAAGGCGCCGTTGAAGTGGGGAGGGACATCAGCGGAAACGCCCAGCCAGTGAGCATAGCGATTCAGGCAGGCGGCGGCGCCGCTGATGCAGGCCCAGCACCTGCCGCAGGGACGAAAATAGGCGTAGGCCACGCGGTCGCCCTCTCTGAGCGGTTTGCCGATATAATCCGTCTTGACATTCTCACCTATGGCTTGCACCGTGCCCATCATCTCGTGGCCCAGTATTTGAGGCTTTCC
>CAYVLI010000326.1:0-1687 GCA_964452105.1 uncultured Nitrospinota bacterium | reverse complement strand
GCCACGCCCATTCCGCCGCACTCGACGCCTGTGTCCGGACAGCGAACGTATCCCTCCATCCCGGAAACGTCTTCCCCCGCGAGCACTTTGTCATAGACCATGTGCTGGAAGGGGACTATCAGAGGCATGCAGTCAAGACACATATTGTTCTGAGCGTCCTTGGGGAGTATGGCGCCGTTACCTCTGATTACGTACTTCGCTCCCGCATCGTGGACGGCGCAGTTCCTGGCTTCGATAACCTCTGCGACCACCTTGGTCCTGACCAACTCCCGCCCCCTTTCGATGGCCTGGCTGCGCTTGGGGTCGCTCTTGAGGATGTCGATTTGTTCATCGGTGAAACCCATTGCCTCCTTGGCCTTCGCCCACAATTCTTCATTAGTCATGACGCATCTCCTTCAAGTTTTATGATATTTGAGACATGTAACCCTGGATTATCTGTCCTTGAACTGTGCTTCACGCTTTTCTATGAAGGCTCTGGTGCCCTCCATGATATCCTCTGTGCCGCAGGCCTTGGCGAATATGTTGGACTCCAGGTTTAGAGCTTCGTCCAGGGGCATCTCCAGGCCGTGGCTCACGGCCTCCATGCAAAGCTGCACGGCCACGGCGGATTTACCTGCTATCTTGCGCGCCAGTTCCTCGACGGTCTCCATAAGCTCCTCGGGAGGAACGACCTTGTTGACAAGGCCCACGCGCAGGGCCTCCTGAGCGTCTATCATGTCGCCGGTGAGCACCATCTCCATGGCCTTCTTTCTGCCCACGATGCGGGTGAGCCGCTGCGTCCCGCCCCAGCAGGGGTTGAAGCCAAGGTTCACCTCAGGCTGGCCCATCCTGGCCTTTTCCGAGGCGATGGCGATGGTGGAGGCCTCTATTATCTCGCAGCCGCCGCCCAGGGCGTAGCCGTTGACCGCGGCGATGAGGGGTTTGCCCATGTTCTCCATGATGTCCAGCAGTCTCTGGCCCGGCAAGGAGAAAAGCTCTCTCCCCTTGACGGGACCTTGGCTGGCGAACTCGTTTATCTCATTTATGTCCGCACCGGCGATGAAGCCCTTTTCACCGCTGCCGGTCAGAATCACCACTCGCACCGCCGGGTCGTCCTTTATCTCGGTGAACGCCTGGGTGAGCTCCGTAACGGTTGCGCTGTTCAGGGCGTTCAAGACTTTTGGCCGGTTGACGGTCACGTAGCCTATGCCGTCTTTCTTTTCGTAAAGGATATTTTCATAACTCATGACCTCTCCTCCGAATAATAACCGCGCGACTCAACGGCCGCGAGCAAGCAGGGAAAATTCAATCATAAACAGTGTTTCGGATACTACAGTTACGAGGCTTTGTCAATATGAGACTTCGTAGCAGTTACCCTAAAAAAAGAATCCCCTGGATGAATCCAGGGGTTCGCACACGCATTCTGCGTGATGAGTGATACTCCCACCCTTAAAAGGGTGGGTATCCCTATGTCGTTCCCACTCCCCATCGTCATTCCCGCGGAAGCGGGAATCCAGACCTATCACATGCTGCGTGGCAGAAACGCTGTATGCAACAGGCAACGCCTGAAAACCACTATTCCACTACGACACCTCCCTAACCGATTGATCTTAAGTCAGAATCGCCGACGATAGATCGAAAATTGGGGTAATTCCTGATCCATACCATGATTGACGCAACAGGAGGGTGTATAGTATAAAAACCGTAT
>CAYVLI010000325.1:0-3723 GCA_964452105.1 uncultured Nitrospinota bacterium | reverse complement strand
CCGCGCAGCATGTGCGGTAGGTCTGGATTCCCGCTTCCGCGGGAATGACAGAGGGAGAGCGGGAATGACATAAGGATACCCACCCTTTTAAGGGTGGGAGCTTCACTCACCACGCTGAATGCGTGGGGCGAACCCCCGGATTCATCCGGGGGATTCTTTTTTGGGGTAACTCCAGTCTCTGCTCCCTTGACAATCAACAACCCTTGGGCAATAATCAAGCCCATACCGCCGGACTCACCCTATGGCAACAGAATGTGACGCAGGCCTGAAGGGGAAGAAAGTTATGCGAAGCCGCTTTCCCCCCGGTATCTCTTCGAGGAGGCCATGCCCCCCATCACCGTAATAGGTCTGATATCAGGCACCTCCATGGACGGGGTGGACGCAGCTCTTCTCACCATAGAGGGATGCGGGCTGAATACCCGGGCTGCCCTGAAAGGGGCGATAATCCTTGCCTATCCCTCCGAATTGAAAGAACGCTTGCTCCTTTCCTGCGATCCCCATACCAGTTCGGTAGATGAAATCTGCAGGTTGAACTTCATGGTGGGGGAACATTTTGCCGCCGCCGCCAGGGAAGTGGCCGCGCTCTGCTCTTTGAGAATGGCTCAGATAGACCTGATAGGTTCGCATGGGCAAACCATTTACCATTCCCCTTCGACCGGCCTCTCCATCAGCGGCGAAGTGAACTCTACGCTCCAGATCGGAGAGCCTGACGTGATAGCCGCACGCACGGGGGTAACCACGGTAGCCGATTTCAGGACGGCAGACATGGCTGTTGGAGGCACCGGAGCGCCCCTTGCTCCATACGCACATTTCATACTCTTCAAACATCTGGAACTCCCGCTGGCCGTTCAAAACATAGGCGGGATAAGCAACCTCACCCTGATTCCTTCCGCCAACGACCGCTCCTCCGTCCTGGCCTTCGATTCGGGGCCGGGCAACATGGTCGTGGACGCCATAGTAAAGGATATTACCGGCGGGATGCAGTGCTGCGATGAGGACGGTTCCATCTCATCCGGGGGCAGGATAAACGGGACGCTTCTACAAGAGCTATTGAAACATCCCTACTTCGAGACGCCGCCTCCCAAAGCCTGCGGACGGGAGATGTTCGGCGTTGAATACGCCAAAGCGTTCCTCAGAAAAGGGCGTGAGATGAGTATGGGGGACGAAGACCTTGTGGCAACCGCTTTGGCGCTTACGGCCCATTCCATTGCCCTTGGCTACCGCTTGCACGTCCTTCCAAACCATTCCATTAAAGAGGTCCTGCTCTGCGGGGGCGGTGCGAAAAATCCTACCTTGAAGGCCATGCTCGAAGAGCTTCTGCACCCGGTGCGCATAGGCGTTACCGATGATTATGGCGTCTCTTCCGACTACCTGGAGGCCATGACTTTCGCCATTCTGGCTAACGATGCCCTCCACGGGCTGCCAGCCAATTTGCCCTCCGTAACGGGGGCGCGAAAATCAATGGCGCTGGGGAAAATAGTTCCGGGAGACAATTTCGCTTCCCTTATTGAATCGGGCCGCCTGGCGCCAAAAGGTCAGATCTGATGGATATACTTATCAAGAACGGCTTAATCTACGACGGAACGGGCGGCGAACCCTTCACCGGCGACCTGGCCATAACGGATGACAGAATAGAGGCCGTCGGCGGGGAACCGGGTCATGAAGCCGGAAGGATCATAGATGCAAAAGGGCTGGTGGTCTGCCCCGGTTTCGTCGATATTCATTCTCATTCGGACTATTACCTCCTCGTCAATCCTTCCGCGCACAGCAAAATAATGCAGGGAGTAACCACTGAGATAGGTGGAAACTGCGGCTACTCGGCAGCGCCTGTGGCCAACGAGATGCTCCGGGAACGCCAGGGGACTGCAGGCAAGGAACTCGGCATAACCCTGGACTGGGTGGACACCGGGGAATACTTCTCCCGGCTGGAAGATCAGGGAATATCGGTCAACTATGGAGCTTTGGTGGGGCATAACACCCTGCGAGGAACGGTCATGGGGTTCGCCGACAGAGAACCGACGGCCTCGGAGCTTGATGAGATGAAACGGGAAGTGGTCAAGGCGGTGGAGCAGGGGGCGCTGGGCCTTTCCTCCGGCCTCATATATCCCCCGTCATGTTTCGCCCGCCCGGAAGAGCTTACGGAGCTTTGCAGCGTACTCCCCAATAAAGACACCCTTTTCTCCTGCCACATAAGAAGCGAGGGCGACCAGCTCATAGAAGCGCTCCAGGAAGTAGTGAAAGTCGGCGAGGAGACGAGGGTTCCCCTGCAGGTCTCGCATCTGAAAACATCCGGACAGAAAAACTGGGGCAAGCTAAACGTGGCCTTCGAGTTAATAGAAGGGGCCATCGCCCGCGGAGTGGATGTCACCTGCGACCGATATCCCTATATTGCGGGTAACACCGGTCTGTTCGCCATTCTGCCTTATTGGGCGGTGGCGGGGGATACCATGGAGCGAATGGCGCGTCTCGAGGAAAGTCCGCAAAGGGAGAGGGTGACGCAAGAGTTAAAGGATATGAATGCCTCTGAAAACTACTGGGAGCGGGTGATAATATCCGGCGTATCAACAAAGGAGAACACCGACCTCGAGGGACTCAGCCTTAACGAAGCCGCTGCCATGAGGAAGACAGCGCCTGAGCAACTGGTGATAGACCTGCTGATTCAGGAAGAGGGGAAGGTGGAGATAATTCTCTTCTCCATGTGCGAGGAGAACCTGCGCCGCATATTGTCCAGACCCTACGTGATGATAGCATCGGACGCAGGCGCAAGGTCCCACACCGGCCGACTGGCACGAGGCAAGCCGCATCCCAGAGGCTTCGCGACCTTCGTTCGCGCGCTGGCGAAATACGCCAGAGACGAAGGAATAATAGATTTAAAGGAGGCCATCAGGAAGAGCACCTCCATGCCCTGCGATAAGGCGGGGATTAGGGAAAGGGGAAGGTTAATACAGGGCAGCTTCGCAGACGTTGTTATCTTCGACCTGCAAAAGCTCTCGGATACGGCTACTTTTAAAGACCCCATAAAATACCCGCAGGGCATAGAATACGTGCTGGTAAACGGCAGGGTGGCCGTGGAAAACGGCGAACATACCGGGGCCATGGCGGGGAGGGTGATTCGCAGGAAAAGCTAAGATTACCCTGAAAATAAAATGGGCATAAAATCCACCATCATAGGCATAACCTGCGATCAGGATGCAGGCCTCAGAGAAAGGTCCTTTGCTCCGGGCATAAGCTCCCACTTCCTTATGGACGACTATATAAGGGCGCTGGAAAAGAGGGGCGCCCTGCCGCTGCTGCTTCCTGTGAGCAGCGGAAGGAAATGCGCCGAAGAGATGGTCGAGCTGATAGACGGGCTTTTATTAATCGGCAGCCAGAGCGATGTGGACCCTTCCTCTTTCGGCCAGGAGCCACACCAGCGCCTGGGCCCCATTAATCCCGCCCGAACCCGATTCGAAATAGAGCTCGTAAAGGCAGCCATCAAAAAAGGGAAATCCGTGCTGGGCATCTGCGGCGGGATGCAGGCCATCAATGTGGCCCTGGGAGGAAGCCTCATCCAGGACATTCCATCGCAGGTCAAGGGGGCGATTCAGCACAGCCAGCGCGGGGACCCTGCGCCCCCTTTTCACTCAGTGAAGCTGGAAAAGGGTACCATGTTGAACAAGATAGTGGGAAGAGAACGCATCAGAGTCAACAGCACTCACCATCAGGCGGTGGACAAACTGGCAG
>CAYVLI010000324.1:0-3726 GCA_964452105.1 uncultured Nitrospinota bacterium | reverse complement strand
ACGGTCTCATCCTGCGGCCCCCGCAGCGCCTCCAGGCCGGCCAGCTGCGTAAATGCAGGCGTGCAGGAGGTAGAGTTCACCAATAGCCTGGAAAAACGCCCGGCCAGTTCTTCGCTCATGATCCCGTAGCCGAGCCGCCAACCGGTCATCGCGTAGAGCTTGGAAAAGCCGTCCAGAATTATCGTCTGCGCTCGCATATCTCTAATTGAGGCTATGCTTGCCGGTTCTCCTTCATACTGTAACCCTCTGTAGATTTCGTCCGACAGGACTGTTATCTTTTTCCCTTCAATAAGCTCTGCGACCCGTCGTACATCTTCGCCGGAGATGACGCCGCCGGTAGGGTTGTTGGGAGAGTTGAGGATAATCAGTCGAGTCTTATCGGAAATGCTGTGCCTCAACAAGTCCGTGTCGAAACCGAATCCTTTTTCTTCGAGCAGAGGGATTGGTCTGGGAACCGCTCCAACAAACTTTATCAGCGAGGAATAGATCGGGAAGCCGGGATCGGGGTACATGACCTCCTCCCCCGGTTCCACGCAAGCGAGGAGAGCAAAGAACATGACGGGTTTTGCTCCGGGAGTCACCACTACATTGGATGCGTTTACCTCTATGCCTCTGGTAATGCCTACATGCTCTGCGATGGCTTCCCTCAACTCGGGTATGCCTGAAGGGGGGCAGTAGCCAGTCTTTCCATCATATATCGCTTTTACGCCGGCCTCTTTTATATGCAGCGGTGTATCGAAATCCGGCTCGCCGATCTCGAAGTGCAGAATCTCCTTTCCCCTGGCTTCAAGCGCGCGCGCCTTCACCAGCATATCGAAAGCAGACTCTACCTCCAGCTTTTCTACCCGTAAGGCGAAACGGTTCATCGTTTTTTCCCGCCATAAGGATAAAAAAAGGCCGGAGCTAAATTAGAGGCCCAGTTTGACACTCATTTAACCCCGGCCAGATAAAGATTTAAATATCTACTATAAACTCTCTTCTTCCCGGCGGCTCTCGATTACTTGGATACTCTTGCCCTGGCTGCGGCGGCTTTCAGCTTATTACCTGCGGTGAACTTGGGTACCTTCTTGGCCTTAATTTTCATGGTGGCGCCGGTTCTGGGGTTTCTGCCTGTCCTGGCCTTGCGGGTCATGATGGAGAAAGTACCAAACCCAACCAGAGTAACTTTCTCACCCTTACGGAGAGCCTTGGTAATGCTGTCCAAACCTCCATCAAGTGCTTTGGCTGCCTGGGCTTTACTTATCTTAGCCGCGCTCGCCATTTCCGCTACTAGTTGTGATTTGTTCATCGTCTACTCCCCATTCAATAAGATAATTCTTGTTGTTGAATGAATGATACGAAACGTTTCACCCGAACCCTGATCATACAGCCCTATATGTTTAAACCTCTTCCTCCCCGCCAACTATAATAACTTTCCTCTGGCTCACACCTTAACCCTTTGTTAGTTCCAGGGTTTAAGCAGGCCCTTTATTTTCCTCCGTGGCGTTTATAGCACTTCCCGGGACTTCAGCGATTGCAAACGCCTTCTTTATAAAACAGGCCTGAAGGCCGGCTCATAAACGCGCACATTCTACAGCCCGCTCCATATAAGGGGAAAGAAGCCTTTTATTATTTAAAGATATTATAACAAAAATATAAAAAACGCAATCAAAAAAATTGAAAAATCGGTTTAAGCAGAAACTATTGTAACGCGGCTCTGGCGGCCGAACTCCTTCTTTTGAAAAATATCCGCCTGCATCATCCGAGCCCTTCAAATCTCTCATTTCGAAAAGTTCTTCCACCGGTTTAACAGTAATCGAATGATTCCATGTTGAGATTCGTGATATGGATAAAACATAATAATGTCGCTGAGCCCGTCTTCATCGACATCTTCGACAATCATCTTCCTGGAAACGGGAAGTGATACTGAATAGGAGTGGTCGGCAGGAAAAATTTCATTCTTATCTTGTATAATAATTGTGAGCACGTCCTTATCGGCGGCCAGAACCACATCGTTTTTACCATCTCCGTTAAAGTCACCGTTGAGCCTGGGCAGCGCTCCTGCAATGTCCCCTTGATGAAAATCGATGGCGAAATTCAATTCTTTTTCCACCATTGGCTCATGAGGGTAGCGCCCGTCTCTGCCCATGATGTAAAAAGCAAAATTAACTTTTATTTGCCTGGTCACGAACATGTTGATATATGCAAGCACACCCATTCGCATAGATGGAACTATAAGGTCCATTCTCCCATCGCCGTTAACATCGTGAATGATGCCTCCTGCCATTGCTCTTGCAACATTTATCACCAGTTCCGGAGACTCCTGATTCAATCGTCCATTTTCATTGTAATATACTATTATTTTACTTTTAGCGCTTGTAATGCCGCCTTCTATCCTGCTCAAAACCAGGTCACCCTTGCCATCTCCTTGCAGGTCTCTTACCTCGGCGTGCACTGTTGTACGCCCAGCAGCTCTTTCCTTTTCGCTCAGGAGTTTAAAAAAATAGGTGTCAGAAGGGTCTCTGGAGAAAAAGCCGTCCGGTCCCTGCAGGTGGATGTTAATCTGGTCCATCCACATGACTACGAGGTCTTTACGGCCATCACCGTCGAAGTCGATGGATTTTATTTCCGGCATCCAGAGGGATTGACGAAACATAAAGTTTCTGTCCAGGGAAGGGGAAGGCGGCTCTCCAATAATATAAGAATGCGGACCCAGGTTGACTTCGCTCCAGCGCGCCAACTCACCGCCCTGTTTTCGCTTGTAAAAGATGGCCTGTTCAGGGCCGAATACCAGCGCTTCATCCCGACCGTCGCCATCCCAGTCTCTTACGAAATCTAGTTCTGGAAGAGCGCCCGCAGCGGAACTTCTGAGGAACGTACTTTCTTCTATCAACTTTGCTGAGTTACCCGGATTCTCCCCGGTCAGAGCGGAATAGAGAACGCCTCTTGAAGTCATGTAGTATATTTTTTTGCCCGGTTTTCCGCCCAGGTCTCCAGTGTCTATCAATGCCGCATCAGCGGGCACGGGCCAGCAAAGATTTGCCTCGCGAGGAAAGCCTTTCGCAGGAAGCTGTCGGAAAAGGCAACCGGTGCGCTTCTGTTCCGGGTATTCTCCTGTATTATAGAAAACAAGCAAGTCCTCGAGGCCATCTGAGTCCATATCCTCTATTATTACTTCCCGAACTTCTCCTGGAACTTTTAAAGTCACCACTTCGAAAAAAGAATCCGCCGCTGCACGGCGAAAGCCGGACGCCATTATCAAAATAAATAAGCACAAAAGCAGGCGCAGGAAGCAATAGAATTGCATAATATAGCAAGGCTCATATAATTAAATGAAGAAGCGCCCCCTTGATTCATTACCGGTTTCATAGCAAGAACCGGAAAACAGCTCTTCATGGGTATTCAATTCAGTTGACGCCAATATATATTTGCTTATAACATAATGAAAGCTTATGTAAAAAATCTTTCAAAAATAAATTTTAAATTTTGAAGCGACCTATGCCCCAAAATCACAGCAGCAAGGAATACCTGTTCGCTCTGGGAAGGTTCGGTTTCTTTACCCTCAGAGTGATAAAGTATGTCTTCACTCCCCCTTTCTATGTATCCGAAACCATTCGTTCCATAAGAGAGCATACTTCACGGTCTCTTCTACCGGTTATATCGGTCGTAGCTCCTTTCGGTATGGTCATTGCGCTTGAGGGGTTGCAAGCCCTGAAAATTTTCGGCACAGAGCGAATCCTGGGCAGC